>JBILQA010000349.1:0-3208 GCA_044373535.1 Akkermansiaceae bacterium
CGCGGCGTTCACCACGGTGATTGCCTCGTTGGTGGCCGACCTGCTGATGCCCGTGTTAGGGCTGGTGACCGGCGGGATGGACTTCAGCGGCCGCTTCACGGTGATTGCCGGGCCGGAAGGGAAGTATGCGACGGCGGCGGCAGCCAAGGCGGCGGGAGCGACGGTTCTCGGCTGGGGGAATTTTCTCACCGCTCTGATCAGCTTCCTCTTGGTGGCCTTCGCGCTGTTCCTGGTGGTCAAGAAGGTCATGGGGGCCTTGAAAAAAGAGGAGCCCAAGCCACAACAGGAGGAGGCTGCGCCGGCGGCGCAGGAGGTTTTGCTAGCAGAGATTCGGGATTTGCTGCGCAACCGGCCGCTGTAAGATTTTCACTCGGCTGATGGCAGGCTGATTGCTAGGCTCTGTTTGTGATTCTGCCGGTCGACTTCCTCGCCACCCTGCATTCGCTCATCCGGGTGCCCTCGGTGGTGGGTGCCGAGCGCGCGTTCTTCCACGAGATCCGCCGCGAGATGGAGGAGCTCAGCCTGAAGGTGACTCTCTACGAGGGAGTCATGGAGGTCATTGGGAGCGACCCGGGTGCCGGCACGGTCTGCGCCCACGTCGACCGCCACGGCCTGGTGGCCACCGGTCCCAACGAGCTGCAGTACGCGGCGTTTGTTGCCCAGCACCGCGGCGACTTGCGGGGCGACTCGGTGTCCGAACAGATGTTGGACACCATCTCGAGCCGCTTCAAGGGCCAGCGGGTTTATGCCTACCATCCGTGGTCGGGGATCTACCGGGAACGCGGCGAGATCACCGAGTCCCACTTCTGCGAGTCCCGCGGCAACCTGGTCTTCCGCGTCGACGGACTCAAGGGCATCCACGCCGGCTATCCGGTCGCCTATGAGGACCGCCTGGCCATCGAGGACGACCGGCTCAGCGCCCAGTTGGACAACGTCATCAGCGTGGCGGTCATCATCGAGCTCTTCCGCCGCGGCTTCCAGGGTCGCGCGCTCTTCACCGCCCAGGAGGAGGCCGGACGCAGCTGGCGCTACCTGTTAGCCTACTTCCGCCGCCTCGGCATCACCGACAGGCAGCTCTTGGTGTTAGACACGAGCCCCTTCCCGGACGCTGAGTCCGTGGCGCGCCAGGACCTGGTGCTGCGCAACCGTGACGCGGGCGGGATCTTTGAGCCGGCAGTCGTCGAGGCGCTGCGCGAGCGCTGCGACATCCTGGGCGTCACCCACACGATGAAGGACGAGTTTGTCACCGCGCGCAACCTTGAGCGGCTTGAGGCGGGCTTGCCGATGCTGAGCCTCGGGCGCACCGAGCTCGGGCGGCTGGTAGAGGCAACGAACGGCGAGATCAACGGGGCGACCCTGCAGATCCCGACCTACGGCTACCATACTGCTAGAGAGACGGCGACCTTCACCTCGGTGGCGGCGATGCTCGCGTTGTTGGAGAATTTGTTTGTCCACCAGCCGCTGCACCGGGAGCGCGCGCAGCCGGTCAATGCGTGAGGGCGTGCCACGCCCAGGTTGCGCGCGGGCCCGTGGAGAGGTAGGGTTTGGCAGGTGGTGCCGCCGAGGAAGAAAGGGAAAAAAAAGAAAGCGCGCTGCCAAATGGCGTGGTAATTTTGCCACATGCCTGAAGAACCTTTGGGAGGTGAGGAGGAGGGAATCCGCGGCTGGAAGTTGGAATCTCCGGTGGCTGAGTACGGGGCGCGGCGGCCAGCGGAGGACCCGTGGCTGGAGGTGCTTGGTGAGCTTGGGGTGGCCGGAGCGGAGGGGGGCAAGCTCCAGCAGGTGCGTGCGGTGCTGGGCCGGGGGCTGCCGCGGGAGGCTTTTGAGCGTCTTCGCCTGGCGTTGGGAGTTGCCACCGAGGAACTTACGGATGTGCTGGGGATTCCGTTGCGCACCTTGGCACGGCGCACGGAGCGGTTTAAGCCGGATGAAAGTGAGCGGCTGCTGCGGGTCTGGACGGTGGTCCAGAAGGCACGCGGGGTGGTTGAGGACCCAGGTGCCTTGCAGCGGTGGATGACCCAGCCGAAGCGGGCGCTTGGCGGGCTCACGCCGCTGCGCAGTTGTGACACTGAGCTTGGCGCGCGGGAGGTGGAGGCCCTGCTGGGCCGGATTGCCCACGGCGTGTTCTCATGATCGCTGACTTGCCACGCTCATGACCCGCACCTTCCGCCTGTGCCGGGCTGACTATCTGCCCAACGCGTTGAGCGGCGAAGGCGCACGGCTCTATGGCGGACGCTGGAACTCGGTCGGCACGGCCATGGTCTACACCTCCTCGAGCCTGTCGCTGGCGACCTTGGAAATCCTTGTCCACTTGGAGGATCCCGAGGTTTTTTCGCGCCACTTCGGCTGGCTTGAGGTGCTCATCCCGGACGATTGCATTGAAGTCCTCGCTCCGACGCAGCTCCCGTCCGGCTGGGACGCGGATGAAATCACGGCGGGTAGCCAGCAGCTTGGCGACCGCTGGCTGCGCTCGGGAAAAACTGCGGCGCTGGCCGTCCCCTCGGTGGTCACCCCCGGCGAACTGAACTATCTGCTCAACCCAGCCCACCCGCGGTTCGCAGAAATCCACCGCGGCACGGCCCACCGGTTCAGGCCGGACCCGCGGCTGCCAACCAATACCTAACCAGCAAGGCCGGCCCGCGCTAACAATGGACCGAGCTCCGGATCCCGGCCCATGAAGCGCCGGAAGAGCTCGTCGGGCGCCGCCGAGTTGCCCTTGCTCAGGATGTGCTCGCGGAACGCCAGGCCGGTGTCCGGGTTGAGCACCCCCTCGGTCTGGAAGCGGGTGAAGGCGTCCGCGTCCAACACCTCGGCCCACTTGTAGGAATAGTAGCCCGCGGCGTAGCCAGTTGGGCTGGAGAACAGGTGGTTGAAGCGCCGGGTCATGCTCGGCCCCTCGGTGCGGGTGGGCGCCTTGTAGCCTGCTAGGATCTCGCGGTCCACCTCATCGAGATCGCGGCCAAGGTAGTGACCGGGGCGCAGGTGGAGCTCCAAGTCGAGCTTGCCGAAGGCGAGCTGGCGCATGAAGGCCGAGGCGCTCATGTAGTTTTTCGCCGCGATCATCTTGTCAAACAGCTCGTCGGGAATCGTCGCTCCGGTCTCGTGGTGGCGGGCAAACAGGTCGAGCGACTCGCGGTCCCAACAGAAGTTCTCCATGATCTGGCTCGGCAGCTCGACGAAGTCCCAGGCGACGTTGGTGCCGCTGAGC
>JBILQA010000278.1:0-4147 GCA_044373535.1 Akkermansiaceae bacterium
CGTGAGTCGGTGGTGTGGTCCTTGTTTGCGGCGCCGGAGTTTTCGCTCAAGGCCAAAACGTGGCGCTATCCGCTGCTGGGCGAGTTGCAGTACCGCGGGTATTTCCATGAGGGCCCGTCCAAGGCGCTTGCCACGCAGCTGCGCGCGGAAGGCTACGATGTGCATGTCGGCGGCGTGCATGCCTACTCGACCCTCGGTTGGTTCCATGACCCGATCCTCAACACCTTCGTTGACTACCCGGACATCGACCTTGCCGAGCTGATTTTCCACGAACTGACCCACCGTCGCTTGTTCCGGCGTGGCCAGACGCCGTTCAACGAGGCGCTTGCCACGGCCGTCGCGGAAGTTGGCGTGCGCCGCTGGCTCGCCTACCACGGGCGCACCGCGGAGCTCAAAACCTATGAGACCCGGGTGGTGCGGCGGCGTGAATTTTATGCCCAAATCGGCGTGACCCACCGCGAACTCGAGAAACTCTATGCGTCAAACCTGCCTGACGAGCTCAAGCGCGAGCGGAAGGCAGCCGCTCTGGCCGCCCTTCAAGAGCGCTTCCGCGAGCTGCGCCGCCGCTGGGGCGGCAGCGGCCAGTCAGAATGGCTCACCAAGCCGCTCAACAACGCCCACTTGGTTTCTGTCGTCGCTTACCACCAATATATTCCCACGTTTGAACGGCTTCTCGACGAATGCCACGGCGACCTTTCCCTGTTTTTCCAGCGCGCGGCCACCCTGAAGCTGCCGAAGGGCAACTAAGCGCGGCGGAAATCACGTGAGAAGGGGCGCATCGATGGCACCTTTAAGCGTGCATTCGATGCAATCGTGTCTTTCATAGCCCCGCAGCGATGGCCGACCACCTCAAGACCCTAAAGGCCCACGCCAGTGAGCAATTGCAACCGGCTCGCCAGGAGCGCCTCTCGGCCGCCGAGCGGATCGCCCTCTTCAAGCGGTTTTTGAAGATTGAGGAGCATCGCATCAAGCTGCGCCATCGTGCGGGCGCAGGCGGGCTGGAGATCGCGCGGGCACGCTCGGAGTTGTTGGATACCGTGCTTACCTCGGTGTTTGACGTGGCCATGGAGAAGCGCAAGCACGGGTCCGGCGCGCTGGCGCTGGTGGCCACCGGCGGCTACGGCCGCTGCACCCTCAACCCGGGGTCGGATATCGACTTGCTCTTCCTGCTGCCGCGCGCATCCAACAAGCTGCCCGCCGACCTCACCGAGGTGGTCAACGAGGTGCTTTACCTGCTCTGGGACGTTGGATTCAAGGTCGGCCACGCGTGTCGCTCTGGAGCGGAGTGCATTGCCCAGGCGAAGGAGGACCAGGAGAGCAAGACGGCCCTGCTCGACGCCCGGCTCATTGCCGGGGACGCCCCGCTTTTCAATGACTTCTGCCAGCGCTTCGACCGCGCGGTGGTGCAGAAGGACAAGAAGCGGTTCTTTGAGCTGCGGCGCGCGGACCTGCGCACGCGCCACCAGAAGTACTCGCACACCGTCTTCCTGCAGGAGCCCAACGTGAAGGAAGGCTGCGGCGGGCTGCGCGACTACCACACGATCCTGTGGGACTCCCGCGTCAAGCGCGGCGACTCGAACATTGCCTCCCTCGTCGAGGACCGCCTGCTTACCCGCACCGCCTTGCGCGAAATCCAGGAGGCCTACGACTTTGTCCACCGGGTGCGCAACGAACTCCACTACAGCACCGGTCGCGGCACAGACATCCTCACCCTGCAGCTTCAGGGGGTCGTCGCCACGGCCTTCAACTACCCGCAGCGCAGCATCCTGCGCCGGACCGAGGCGTTCATGCGCGATTATTATCGCCACACGCGCAACCTCTACCAGCACTCGACCTCGCTGATGGAGATTTTTGAAATCGACGAACAAAGCGAGCCGGGCGCGATCCGCAGCTTCCTGACGTTCCGCAAGAAGGAGCGCGAGACGTTTGACCAGTTCGTCGCCAAGGAGGGCCGGATCTACCCGCTCAACCAGGCCATTTTCAAGGATGACCCGCACCGACTGATGCGCCTGTTCCAGCATTGCCAGGTGCGCAACCTGCGCCTGAGTCCGCCGATGCGGAAGCTCGTCAAGGCTCACTACGACCTCATCGACAGGCCATTCCGCTATGCCAAGGCAACCCGCCAAACGTTCCAGGCAATCCTCGAACGCAAGGGGGACGTGGCCCGCGCCCTGCGCCAGATGCACCGCGTTGGCTTCCTCGGCCGCTACCTCCCGGAGTTCGGTGCCCTCGACTGCCTCGTCCAGCACGAGTTTTTCCACCGCTACACGGCTGACGAGCACACGTTGCGTTGCATCGAGGAGTTTGACGCGCTGCTGGGCACGGATGACCCGTCCAAGGAGCGCTACGCACGGCTGTTGCGCGACATTGGCGATCCCTACGCGCTTTACCTTGCCCTGATCCTGCATGACACCGGCCGGGCGGAAAATGTGCGCGAGCACACCGACGGGTCCGCGATGCTGGCCTCGCGTCTGTGCAACCGGTTGCAGATCCAAGGCCCGCGGCGTTCGCTGATCATGTTCCTCGTCGACCACCACCTGACGTTCTGGCGCTTTGCCACCCAGCGCAACATCGAGGACCCTGACGTGGTGGCCGAGTTTGCCTCCCTGATGAAGTCCACCAGCCGGCTCGACGCGCTGCTGCTCTTCACCTACGCGGACTCCAACGGCACCAACGAGGAAGCCTGGAGCGGCTGGAAGGAGTCCCTGCTTCTTCAGCTCCACTCGAGCACCAAGCGATTCCTCACCGACGGCCGGGAGAAATTCAACGAGGACATCCGTGCCGACAAGGAGACGCTGCGCCAATTGGTCACCCAGCAGCTCAAGGAGGATTCCTCCGCGGATATCGCCGCGCACTTTGAGCGCATGCCCGCGCCGTACTTCCGCTTCCGCGGACCCGCCGCGGTGGCCACCCAGATCCGCGCGGTGCGCCAGTTTGTCGACCGCGAAGCTGCCAGCGAGAAGCCCTTCGAGTGCGCCGTGCAGTGGATCGACTACCCGGAGCGTGGCTACACCGAGCTCATCGTCGTCACCCGCGACCGGCCGCTTCTCATGGAGAAGCTTTGCTGTGCGCTGGCGTCCGAGCAAATCAACATCCTTTCCGCCGACGTCTTCACCCGCAGCGATGAGATCGTCCTCGACCTGTTCCGCGTCTGCACGACGAACTTCGAGCCGGTTGCTGACCGCCGAAGCCAGTTGCGCGTCGTCGATGCGATCTACTCGCTCAACAACCAACTCGAGTACGACCCGAGCCAATTCTTGCGCCGCCAGCAGAATTTCCTCCGCCCACGCGGCGGCAGCGGGCTTTCCCTCCCCGCCCGCGCCCACATCAGCAACTTGGCCGACCCAATCCACACCACCGTGGAAGTCCAGGCGCTCGACCGCATTGGCCTCCTCCACGACCTCTTCCACGCCATTAACCGGCTTGGCCTGACGACCGCCCACGCCCGGATTTGCACCGAGAAAGGCGCCGCGGTGGATACCTTGTATATCACCCGGCCCGATGGCCAACAGGTCACCTCACCCGCCGACTTGCTTGCTCTGCAGACTGCCATTGAGGAGATCATCCACCAGCCAGAGGCCTGAAAAAACGACCTTCAAGAGGTCTCAACCGCTCCGCCAAGGGGCTCTTCCAACTGCCCTGGCAAGGCGTGAAACGCCCTGCCAGGCCTCTCTTTCTGCTGGCCATCGGGTCGCCCAGCGCTTATCCCGGACGTTGATGTCTAAAGAATTAGGTCTCTCCGGAGGCCTCTTCAGGAGGCAAACCCGCGTCCGCTTCTAAGCAATAAGTTGATTGATCCGTTGATGGATTGGAAGGATTTGCCGCACGCAGGGATCCACTCCTCAATGTGGATCCCCAGCCAATGACTTACTCACCATGAGCATCCATGCCCAACTTAGTCCTGAAGCATTGGAACTGCTCCGCATGCAGCGCCGCAACAGCACGGTTTCCTCATTGGTGATCTCCGTCCTGTCGCTTGTTCTCATTGGCGTCTCGCTCGGCCTCTGGTTGTTGCCTATTTTCATCCCGAACGAACCTGAAGTCGTTGCCTACGCCGGCGAGCTTGCCGAGACTAGCCGCGCGATAGAGCCAAAGAAAGTGGCCATCAGCCAGCAGCGGCCGGCGGCCCCCTCCTCGGCGATCTCCA
>JBILQA010000279.1:0-4145 GCA_044373535.1 Akkermansiaceae bacterium
GGCGAGGCGGACAAGCGCTCACCCATGAGCTCCACGCGAGCCGCAGCCGCGAGATCCTCCAGGGCAACGCCCGGGTCGCCGCGGAAGCGCTCTCCAAGCAACTTCAGGGCGACATCGACGGGATCAAAGCGTCAATCGATTCCATCCAGCAATCCGCCGCCGTGGCCGAGGAGGACCGGACACTCAAGGCCGCGGAGGTCAAGAGGCTTGCCGCCCAGCTCAACCAAGCTACTGAGCAAATCAAGGTTTGGGAGGCGGCGGTGAAAGCCCGCGATGAGGCGATCTCTCTGCGGGATGGCAAGCTCCAGCAGCTCAACGATTCATTGATGGCAACGCGCAAGCGCCTCGACGAGGCCGTCGCCGAGCTGAAAGCCAAAGGAGGGCGGTAGGGAGTCGGAAGGTTCAGAAGGTCAACCCCAGCCACGACCTGCCGGGTTCCGACTCCTATTCATTGGCGATGCCGGCGCGGCGGAGTTTTTGGCGCAGGGTGGCGCGGTTGAGACGCATGGCGGTGGCCAGGTGGGTCGGCCGCTGGTGGAAGCGGTCCATGAGCTGCTTGAGCAGGATGGCTTCGAGGCGGTCGACCAGGGCGTCGTAGTGCCATTGGTCCTCGGGGACGACTTCCATTTGTGAGTCGAGCCAGCGTGAGATGACGGCGTCGAGCTCGGTGGACGCGACGGTGCCGCCGGATTGTTGGAGGGCGGCGGCCACGTGGGGTGGCAGGTGGCCGGGAAACAAGGGTCCGCCGCGGCTCATGGCGTGGGCGTGTTCAAGGACATGGCGCAGCTCGCGCACATTGCCGGGCCACGCGTAGGCCTGCATGGCACAAAGCGTGGAGGCCATGATCTCAACGGGCTTGCCGTTGGTGAGAAGCAGGCCAAAGAAGAACTCGCTCAGGGCGGGGATGTCGCCGCTGCGTTGGGCCAGCGCAGGCATGCGCAGGGTCAAGGCGCTCAGGGTGTAGAACAAGTCGGGGCGCAGCGCGCCGCTCTCGACAGCGGCGGAGGGGTCCATGTGGGTTGTGGCGATGAGTTTCTGGGATGCGCCCGCGGAGCCACCAAGCGCCTCTGCCAGAAGCGCTTGGCACTGGCTGTCGAGCGTGGTGATGTCCTTGAGGACGAGCGTGCCCGCCTCGACGGCAAGGAGGGCTTCAAGCGCCTCGCGCCCGTGGACGGTGGAGCTTTCCACCAAGCGCAGTGGGCCTGAGCTGGATGCCCCATGGGTGTGAATGACTTGCGCCGCAAGTGTCTTGCCCGACCCGCAAGGGCCATGGATGAGCACGGGCGTGGCGCTTGAGCAGGCGCGGGCGATGCCCAGAAAAACCTCGCGCATGCAGGGGGCGGAGCCGATGAGGGTGACAAACGAGCTCTGGGCAGGTTGCACAATGACCCTCCCCTTGGTGACCAAGGCGGAGAGGGAATCTTCAAAGCGTCGCAAGTCGAGCGGCTTCATCAGGTAGTCGGCGATCCCGAGCTTCTGCGAGCTGATGGCGTAATCGAGTTGCGCGTGGGCGGTGATGATGAGCACGGGAACCTTCGAGCCACTGGCACGGAGTTTCTCGAGAACCTCAAGCCCGCTGATGTCAGGCAATCCAATATCCAAAACGACCGCTTCAAATGAATGCTTCCCGAGCATCTCAAGGGCTGCCGCACCGCTTGCCACAAGCATCGGGAGGTGGCCAAGGCGTCGCACCGCCAGCGAGAGAGCGCTACCGAGGGCGTGTTCATCTTCGACGATCAGGATGTTGGACATGGCAGGGAAGAGGGGCTTGGCCAAGCGATGCGGACCCGCGCGCCGCCGTGCGGGAGGTTTTCCGCCCTCAGCGAGGCGCCGTGGGACTCGATGATCTCTTTGGAGACGGCAAGGCCGAGGCCCATGCCACCCTCGCGCTCGGAATAGAAGGCTTCGCCAAAGTGGGCGATGGCCAAAGCGGGGAACCCCCCGCCTTGATCCTCAACCTCAAGCGCGCCGGGGCGAATCCGCAAAATGACCTCCCCACCACTCGGCATGCTTTGGATGGCATTGAGCAGGAGGTTGCAAATAACCTGCTGGAGGCGCGCGCGGTCGCCCATGACCGGCCAGCCCTGCCACGCCGGGTCGACGACTTGCTCGATGGTCACGCGGGAGTGCTGCGCCTGGGGCATGAGCGTGCGGCAAGCGTCGTGAGCAAGCGATTCAAGGTTAACAGGCACCAGCGCCACCGGGGCCGGTTTGGCGTAATACAACCATTGGGAGACGAGCGACTCGATGCGGCCGGCCTCGGCGACGATCAAGCCAACGGATTCTTGCTCTCCCTGGGGGACGACGCGCTCAAGCAGTTGGGCATGTAAGCGAATGGCGGCAATCGGGTTGCGCACCTCGTGGGCGAGGCTGGTGGCCATTTTGCCAAGCAGTGCAAGGCGCTCGGCGGTGCGGCGTTTTTCGCGCTCGTTGATTAAGGATGTGTGGGTGTCGCGCAAGGTGGCTGCCAGTTGCAGAATCTCCTGCGGCCCGGAACTCGGCAGCCCCGGAAGCTCATGGTCGGAGCCAATCTCCGGAAGAGCCGCGGCGAGCTGTGCCAGCGGACGCGAGACACGGCGCCCGAGCCACAGCGCTAGGATGAGCGCAAGAGCCCAGAAGCCGCTCAAGGCAAGGAGCATATCCAGCCGCTTCCAAACCGGCCGGTCGCCCGCAAGGACTCGATCGCGGGTGAACCAAACCTCGCGGCCATTCTCAAGCGGAAAGCCCACCTGGATGAGTTGGCCGTCGCGGCGGGCCTTGCCGTCGGGTCGCGTCGCTCCCTGTGGGTCGCGGAAGCTCACCGTGGCGCCCATGACGCGGCCGAGTTGCTCGGCCATCCGCTCGCTCTGCGGTAGGCGGCTTTGGTCAAGGAAAAGCGCGTTCGTGCGCCCAAGCGACTCGAGGGCAACAGCCTCCTCGACGCGCGACAAGTGCTGGAAAAAGGCCAGCACCGCGAGCGACCCAGCCAACACGAAGATCCCCATTCCCGTCGCCAGCCAAGCGGCCAAGGAACGCGATTTCAAGTGGGATGGACGTTTTTTGCTCATGGCCTATCTGCTCGTGCCTCGCATCAAGCCTCTTGAATCACCGCGTGTCAATCGCGCGCGGGGGCGACGAATGACCGCGGAGTGTCAGGCGTGGACAGTTTTTGCCCCACCGGCTTGCTTGCGCAACGGGCGGCGGCCACCTAACTGCTAGGTCCTGCCGAGTATGAGAATACGACTTATTGCCGCCCTGATGTGTTTGCCGCTGACTGCCGTTGGGCAGGATTTTCTCAACCCCGTGGTGGTTACGGCGACGCGAACGGAGCAGACGGCAAGTGAGGTGCCCTACTGGACAAGCGTCATCGGTGCGGACTTTATAAGCGGGAACACGCGGCGGACGCTGCCCGAAGCGCTGCAGTACACGCCCGGAGTGCTGGTGCAGAAGACGGCGTACGGGCATGGCTCGCCGATCATCCGGGGTTTCATCGGGCGTCAGAACCTCTTGCTGGTCGAGGGTGTGCGGGCGAACAACTCGACCTACCGGAGCGGGCCCGTACAGTACTGGAACACGGTGGATCCATACACGGTGGACCACTTGGAGTTGATCAAGAGCCAGGGCTCAGTGCTTTACGGGTCTGACGCGGTGGGTGGCACGGTGCAGACGTTCACGAAGTTCGCGGATTTTCGTGCCCAACCTGCGGGGGAGGGTTTCGTTGGCGGGGAATCGTATTACGAGTTTCGCAGCAACGGTCAGGGGAGTCACATCGGGCGGATTGAGGCGCAGGCCGGCGTTGGTGGGCAGTTTGGGGTGATGTTGGGTTTGAGTGCCAAGGAGTTTGGTGACATTGAGGATTCCGCGCTGGGACGCATGGAAGGGACCGGTTATCCGGAAGAGGATTTTGACCTGCGGCTTGACTGGGCGGTGAGCAAGGACTCCACCGTGACGTTGGCGCACTATTATGTGAACCAGGACGAGATTTCCCGCTGGCACCGGACGCTGAACAATCCCGGATGGACCCACGGGGGGCATGTCGCCGCGCCGGGAACTTACAGCGTCAACACCTACGACCAAGAGCGCTCGCTGACGTTTCTGCGCTATGCGGGGGAGAACCCCGGTGTCAATGCCGCCATCGCGCGCTGGAGCGCCACGCTTTCCTACCA
>JBILQA010000280.1:0-4138 GCA_044373535.1 Akkermansiaceae bacterium
CAGCAGGTCCAACTGTTTGATGATGTCGGCCGGCTTGAAGCTGAAGACATCGAGGACCGCGGCGAGGATCTTGGAGTCCTCGAGGGTGCCGGTGCCGAAGGTGTCGACATGGACGCTGACGGGCAGCGGGTGGCCAATGGCGTAGGCGAACTGGAGTTCGACCTTGGAGGCGAGGCCGGCGGCGACGATGTTTTTGGCGACCCAGCGGCCCATGTAGGCGGCGGAGCGGTCGACCTTGCTTGGGTCCTTGCCGGAGAAGGCGCCGCCACCGTGACGGCCCATGCCGCCGTAGGTATCGACGATGATTTTCCGCCCGGTCAGGCCGCTGTCACCCTGGGGTCCGCCGATGACGAAGCGCCCGGTTGGGTTGATGAGGAACTCGGTCGCCTCGCTGAGCATCGCGGCGGGAAGGACCTTGCGGATGACTTCCTCGATGAGGAACTTCTTGATCACGGCATGTTCCACATCAGCGGCATGCTGGGTGGAGATGACCACGTTGGTGATGCCAACGGGCTTGTGGTTCTCGTCGTAACGGACGCTGACTTGGGTCTTGGCGTCCGGGCGCAACCATTTGACCTTGCCGCTCTTGCGGATGCGGGTGAGTTCCCGGCCAAGGCGGTGGGCGTACATGATGGGCGCGGGCATCAACTCGGGCGTCTCGTCGCAAGCGTAGCCAAACATGATTCCCTGGTCCCCCGCGCCCTGCTCGGCGTGGTCCTTGCCGTCCGCCTCGATCGAATCAACGCCTTGCGCGATGTCCGCTGACTGGGCGGTAAGCAGGTTGGTGATGAACACCTTGTCGGCGTGGAAGATGTCGTCGTCGTTGGTGTAGCCAATGCCGCGGATCGCATCGCGGATGATCTTCTCGTAGTCGAGCTTGGCGGCCGTGGTGATTTCCCCGGCGACGACCACCACGTTGCTCTTCACCAAGGTTTCACAGGCAACCCGGCTGGCTGGATCCTGTGCCAGACAGGCATCAAGGACCGCGTCGGAAATCGTGTCGCTGACCTTGTCGGGATGGCCTTCGCCTACGGACTCGGAAGAAAAGATCGTGCTCATGCTTGGTTTCGGATGTTTCGTATCGTCAAATCGCGATGGGTTGATATAACCGCTCCCAAGATGGCGTCAATTTTAAAGTCACTTAAGCTTTTGGCCGACCCGACGCGGCTGCGGATTTTGCTGCTGTTGGAGCGCGAGCCGCTCTCGGTGGCAGAGCTGCAGGAGATTCTCGGGATGGGTCAGAGCAGGATCTCGACCCAGCTATCGCAGCTTAAGGCTGAGGGACTTGTGGCTGACCAGCGGTCAGGCAAGAACAACATTTACTCAATTGAGGCGCCGGGCCACCTGATCGATCTGGCGCGCCTGGCCGCGGCGGAGATCCCGGAGACGGCGGCGGATTCCGCGGCCATGAGCCACCTGCTGCGCAAGCGGCGGGACAAGGCGCGGGCGTATTTCGACCAGCTCGCCGGCAAGTTCGGCAAGAACTACGTGCCGGGCCGGTCGTGGAAGTCGTTGGCTGAGGCGCTCTTCAAGGCGATGTCGCCCGGTGTGGTGGCTGACCTTGGCGCAGGGGAAGGCACGCTTTCACAACTCCTTGCGCAGCGCGCGGAGAAGGTCATCGCAGTCGACAACTCGCCCAAAATGGTCGAGTTCGGTGCCCAACTGGCGCTCGACCACGGCCTGCCGAATCTCGAATACCGTCTTGGGGACATAGAAAATCCGCCGATTGAGACGGCCAGCGTTGACCTTGCGATCCTCTCTCAAGCGCTGCACCACGCGGAGCATCCGCAGCGGGCCATCGCCGAGGCGTTCCGCATTCTCAAGCCCGGCGGACGACTTATCATCCTGGACCTTTTGCAACATTCCTTCGAGCAGGCCCACGAGCTTTACGCCGACCTGTGGCTCGGGTTTCCCGAGGTGGAAATCGTCCGCATGCTCGAAGCCGCGGGATTTGCCACTCTGGAGACGGCGGTGGTCGATCGCGAGGCGAATCCACCGCACTTTCAGACGCTCTTGGCCGTTGGGGTCAAGGCCACGCGCGGGTGATCGCCATCATTCTTCCGCGGGCGCCGCATCGGCCTGCTTGGCCGCCTTGCGCGCAGCCCTCTTGGCACCGGCTCCGCCAGCAGGGTACGGGATGACTTGCGCCCGCGCCGCCCATGCGTTCCATTTGGCAGCAAGCTCCTTGGCATGATCCGGGCGTTCGGCGGCAAGGTCATGCTGCTCAGTGCGATCCGCCTTCATGTCATAGAGCTCCCAGAGGCCTTCACGACCAACGCGCACAAGCTTCATGTCGCCCGCCCTCACCGCGGCATTCCCCTCGTGTTCCCAAAACAAGGCGTCGCGCTCGATTGGCTGGTTGCCAAACGCGCCAACCAGGCTGCGCCCTTCGAGCGGCAACAAGCGTTTGCCACGCAACTCGGTGAGGACGGGCGCGCCGGCTACCTCTACGCACGTAGCCATGATGTCGATGAGGTGCGCCGGCTGGGTACGCAACTCGTTCTTCGCCGCGATCCCGGCCGGCCAGTGGGCAATCAGCGGGGTAGCGATGCCGCCCTCGTGGTTGAAATGCTTATAGCGGCGGAATGGCGTGTTTTGCAGGAACGCCCAGCTTTCCCCGCAGAACCAGTTGGAGCGAGCAGCGCTTGGGTCGCCAGTCGCCGTCCCTCCGGGACCGGATTCGGCGTTGCCACCATTGTCGCTCATGAAGAGGATCAGCGTGTTGTCGTAAACGCCCCGCTCCTTGAGCCCGGCCACCAGATCGCCGACCGCCTTGTCCATGCGGGAAACCACCGCGGCGTAAACGGCCATCAGGTTGTCAAAGTGGTCCTTCTGTGCCTCCGTCAAGCTGTCCCAAGCTTTGATCGAATTCGGTCGCGCGGCCATGGGCCACGTTTTGTCGACGATGCCCATCGCCACCTGTTTGGCGTGCCGCTGCTCACGCAACCGGTCCCAGCCGGCCTTGTATTTGCCGCGGAATTTCGCGATTTCGTCCGCCGGAGCCTGCAGCGGGAAGTGCGGCGCGTTGTGCGCCAAGTAGAGGAAAAACGGCTTTTTCGCCTCGCGCGCCTCGTCGATGAACTTCAGGCCGTAGGTCGTCCACAGGTCAGTTGAGTACCAATCCTTTGGCAGCCGCGCGTCATCGTCTTGCAACGCCTCGCCATTGAGAAACAGCTTTGCCTTCGGCCCCGCTTGGTAAAACCCGCCGGCCACCGCGTTGAGGCTGCGGTCAAACCCGCGCTCCCCCGGCGGAATGTTGCCGACATGCCACTTGCCGGTCATTGCCGTCAAATAGCCCGCCGGACCCATGCGCTCGCCAAAGGTCGCTACCTGATCATTCAAGTGGCCTAAATAACCAGGCGCCCCGCCGCCACCGGTCATGTGGCCAACCCCGGCCTGATGCGAGTACACCCCGGTCATCAAGGCCGCGCGCGTCGGGCAGCAGCGACCGGTGTTGTAAAACTGGGTGAAACGCAGACCATCAGCGGCAAGCGCGTCCAAGTTGGGTGTCGGGATCTCCGACCCGTAGCAGCCAAGGTCCGAGTAGCCCATGTCATCGACCAACATCACAATGATGTTCGGCTTCTCCGCCGCGGCGGCTGACCCGCAAAGCAGTCCAATAAGGGCGAGGAAATTGCGCAGGGTTCTCATGACGACAATGGGGCTTGGCGGCTCTTAGCGGCTCAGGTCGTTTTGGAAAACCAGCTTGAAGCCGGCATTGTGCAGCACCGAGACGCCAAACTCGTAGTCCTCAAGGTGCATGGCGATGAGAGCATGTCCTTGGGGGTTGGGCATCAGGGCGTAGGCGAAGTCCAAGTTGGTCTCGGCGACCATCAAGTGGTCCAGGCACTGCATAAGCCCGGCGGCGGACTCGCGGATGGCGACGACCACCAGGTTGCACGTCGTGTGGGGAATGCCCTTTTCCATGAAAAGATGCTCGGTGGTTTCCGGATCGGTGACGACCAAGCGGGCAATCGTCGCGTCGCGCGAGTCCTGCACGCTGAGGCCAACGACATCGATTTGGAACGAGCGCAGCAGCTTCACAAGCGCTGCGAGAGCACCGACACGGTTTTGCAGCATGACCGAAAACTGCCGGACGGGCGGTCCGTGATCGATCACCTGATGCTCCATGATTTCG
>JBILQA010000281.1:0-4126 GCA_044373535.1 Akkermansiaceae bacterium
TGCCATGCGGGTCGAGTCCCTGCTGGAGTTCGAGCGTGTAGGATTCGAAATGGTAGGGAGGATCGGCGCGCAGGGCGTCGAAGACGTGGGTGATCTGGGTTTGGATGGGGCCACGCAGCTTGATCTCGCTGAACTGGCGGTCGAGTAACCCAACGCTGGGCGACTGGTCCTTGAAAACGATCGTCGGCTGCGAGGAGCATGCCTGCAGCAGGAGGGCGCCGCAAAGAATCAGGGCGAATTTGGACAGCATGCCGCACCTTCGCCCGTTGAGGAAGCGCTCGGCCAGCGTAAAGTGGTTGAGCGCTCAGGCCGGCCGGCCGCAGGCGAGCGCGCGGATTTTACCCAAGAGCGCGCGAATTTTGGCTTTCGGTTGACCGGTCGGGGAGGAGGACCTAGAGCCGTGGGCAGCGGATGACGCGCAATGCCATGGAATTGACAAACACAGCGTATGGAACGTGGAGCGGCGGCCGCTTCATGCACTTTGGTGAGACCCTTGAGGAGGACCGCTTTCGCGAGTGTTTTCGCGTCGCCTACGAGGCGGGCATCCGCACGTTTGTCACCTCCGACGTCTACGGTAACGGGCGCGCCGACGCGTTGTTGGGCGAGGCGCTCGCCGGGATCGACCGGTCGACCTACAGCCTCGTCGGGATGTTGGGCCACGACTTTTACGCCGGCCAGCGGCAGGGAAGCCGCGGCTATCCGCGCTTCACCGACCCGGAGCTGCGCGCGCCGGAGGACTACGAGAGCTTTTTGAAAATGGCCTGCGAGAAGTCGTTAGAGCGGTGCCGGACCGATCACTTTGACCTGGTGATGCTCCACAACCCGGACGAGGCGGGGTACACCAGCGAGGCGGTGTGGCAGGCAATGGCCGCGCTGAAGGAAAACGGCATGGGCCAGCGGCTCGGCATCGCGCCGGGGCCCGCCAACGGGTTCACTCTGGACCTTGTCTATGCGTTTGAGCAGTTTGGTTCGCTCATCGACTGGGCGATGCTGATCCTCAGCCCCTTGGAGCCGTGGCCGGTGGGCCTCACGTTGCCTGCGGCGCAGCAGCACGGCGTCAAGGTGATGACCCGGGTGGTTGACCACGGCGGCGTTTTCCATGACGACCTGAAGCCTGGCCACGTGTTCCGGCCCGGCGACCACCGCGCGTACCGGCCGGCTGGCTGGGTTGAGCATGGCCTTGAGCGCACCGAGAGGATGCGCCCGATCGCGGACAAGCACGGCCTGACAATGCTGCAGCTCGCCTCGGTCTGGAACCTCTCGCAGCCGGCCGTGGAGTGTGTGGTGCCAACCTTTGTGCAGGAGGCGGGCGAGGGGGCCAAGCCGATCGAGGAGAAGATCCGCGACCTAGCAGCCATGCCCAACATCCGCCTCAGCGCCGAAGAGATCGAAGCGATCCGCGCGATTGGCGACAACACCGGCTGCATGATGCTCAAGGGCGCAAGCAAGCGCCATGAGACCAGCGAGCGGCCCGACGAGTGGCCAATGCGCCCGGAACTCGCTCAGCTCGCCGAGCGCTACGCGCTTGGCGCGGAATGGTGATTTGATCGCTCCTATATTAGATAGCTCCTATAGGTCCCATAGGTCCTATGGTTGCCGCCTCCCTTGACGCGCGCAGGGGAATCCCGCATTGTGTGCGCGCCCCGACGATGAAGTGTCCCCGATGTGTTCAGCGCATTCACCGCAGCGCGGTGAGCTGTCCCCACTGCGGCTTTGAGATGGCCGATGCGGACGCCCAGTTTGGTGCCGGCGAGGTGCGCCTCGGCTGTCTGAGCGACCACGCCGGGGTGCTCAAACGCGGCGAGCGTGAGCGCGCGGCGAGGGTGCTGGACCGCTTCCTTGGGCGCTTCCCGCAGTTGTTTTTCGCGGTTCACACCACCGTGCTGAGTGAGTTGGCAAGTTTGCGCCAGTTTGGCTTCTGGCTGCTCAACCGCGCCGCGTTTGACGATCTGGGAGCAGACCGGCCAAACGAGGGCGGAATTTTGTTAGTCATCGACCCGGAGGCGAAGGTGGCGGGGCTGAGCTTCGGTTATCTGCTAGAGCCATACCTTGACGAGGCGGAGACCTTCGAGGCGCTCACCGCGGCGCATCCATTCCTGCAGCAGGGGCAGTATCTGCAGGCCATCGTCGAGGTGGAGAAACGCCTGAGCCGCCTATTGGTCCGGCGCGCCGGGCAGGCGCGGCGCGACCCTGAAAAGTTTGAGCGCAAGGTGTCCGCTCCGCAGCTCCGGGGCGGCGTGCTGCGTCCGCTGCGGGTGGTCGGCGGGGAGCCGCCAGTGGCTGAAGTTGAGGAGGTGGGGAAGTGAGGTGGCCGTGCCGGCCGCGTTCCTGGGTGGTGCTCGCTGCCATGCTGGGGATGGCATCCGCGCAGCAGAGCGCGCCGGACTGGCCGGAATGGTCTGCCGAGGACCGGCAGGCGCTCCTCGGCGGCGCGGCGTTGACTGGTGCGGGCTTGTTTGACCCGCGGCGCGAGGATGGTGGGCCCGCGGACGCGCCGCGTGGCCTCGAACGGATCGAGACCCTGCGGGTGGATGAGCCAAGGCGCGGCCCGGCAGCCATCGGCAAGGAGTTCCTTGGCGCCTATTTTGACCGCCGGCCGGAGAGCTTTCTGGTGGACCCGCAGATGTTGTTAGCCCGGCAGGAGCGCGACGACCAACTGGGGTTTCTCGACTACCACGCGGGGGAATCTGCCATCGACCTGTATTTCTACCTGTTTGACCGCGACCAGGAGCTTCCTGGTGAGGTTCGCGCCGAAGAGCTCGCGGAGCGCCTGTTTGGTGGCGGCCGGCCGGCGGCAATCGTCTACTACCACCTTGGCGCGCCGGAACGCGCGAAGGTTCTTCTCACTTCGCAGGTCGCTGAGCGGATTTCCGCTCCGGAGCAGCGCCAGGCGTTGCGCACCTGCATCGAGGCGGCCTTGGACAAGGCTAATCCAGTCGACCAACTAGCGGGCTTTGCCGCGCAGATGTCCATCAGGCTTTACTGGATGGAGAAGGCGCTGCAGCCCGTCGCGGGGGGCGGCCAGGCGGTGGCCGTGCCGATGGAGGCTCGCGCGCCCAACATGCCGGCCGGCGAATCGCGCACGGCGGTGGTTATGAGGCAGGTCGCCCCCTGGGCGTGGCAGGCTGGAGCCGCGAGCGTCGCGCTCGTCGCCATGTGGTTGTTGCGGTGGTGGCGCGCGCGGCGCCGGACCTACCTCTTGCCGGAGTTCGATCAGCCCACGCGCCTTGGGGGCGCGCATGCGGCGGGCATCGGCGCGGTGATTTCCTTTCCAAGCGGCGGGGGGCCGCCGACCCTGCAGCGCGACCAGTTGCCCGACTACCTGCGCCGTGTCTAACAGCGCAACGGCAGCGCGCACGCCAAGAACCAAAATGACTGACTGGGAACAACGTTATCAGAGTGGCGACACGCCGTGGGAAAAGGGATCAGCGTCGCCGGCGCTGTTGGAGATGTTGGCGCGCGATGGCCTGGCTGACTGGGGAGCGGGGCCGGTGGTGGTGCCGGGCTGCGGAACCGGGCACGATGTGAGGGCATTGGCCGGAGCGTGCGGGCTGGAGGTGATAGGGGTGGATCTGGCGCCGTCGGCGGTGCGTGCGGCCGAGGGGTGGCCGCGGGTCGGGCGCGAACGTTATGCGCAGGGGGATTTTTTGGCGGTCGAGTGGCCTCCGGAGGGGCTGGAGGCGACGGCGATCTGGGAGCACACGTGTTTTTGCGCGATTGGGCGCGATAGGCGCGGAGACTACGCGCGGGCCGCGGCGCGAACGCTTGCGCCGGGTGGGCGGCTTATCGGGGTGTTTTTTCTCACGCCGTGGGATCCGGGTGAGGATCCGCAGCAGGGTCCGCCGTTTGCGGCGACGCGTGAGGAGATCATCGCGACGTTTGAGCCATGGTTCAAGCTGGTCAACGAGTGGCGCCCGCAAATGGCCTACGCGGGGCGGGAGGGGCGGGAATGGTGCGCCATTTTCGAACGTGCAGGGGGTGGAAATGTGTGCTAACCGTCCTGCGGCAGGGGTTCTTTGCCGCAGTCGGCCAGTGGGGTGAGAGAAATCCATCGGCGCCACCGTTTGACCACCGTCCCGCAGTCATGAAAATTTCCGCCAGCGTCCCAAGCCGTCGATTTAAGCTG
>JBILQA010000032.1:0-14368 GCA_044373535.1 Akkermansiaceae bacterium
CACCGCCTGGGACCCGACGAGCCCGGCCTACCTGACGGAAAACGTCAACGGCACGACCTTGTGCATCCCGACCTCGTTTGTCTCCTGGACCGGTGAAGCGCTCGACAAAAAGACCCCGGTGCTCAAGTCGATGCAGGCGCTCGACAAGCAAGCGCGGCGGATTTTGAAGCTCTTCGGGCACGCGAAGATTGCCCGGGTCTCGGCCAGTGCCGGACCTGAGCAGGAGTACTTCCTCATCGACAAGTCGTTTTTCTACGCCCGTCCGGACCTTCTGGCCTGCGGCCGCACCCTGTTCGGCGCGCGTCCACCCAAGGGCCAGGAGTTTGACGACCACTACTTTGGCGTCATCCCGGAGCGCGTCATGGGCTTCATGTACGAGGTTGACCGCGAACTCTTCAAACTCGGGATCCCAACCAAGACGCGCCACAACGAAGTGGCCCCGGGCCAGTTCGAGATCGCCCCGGTGTACGAGTCGGCCAACGTGGCCGCTGACCACCAGCAGCTGATCATGACCGTGCTGAAGCAGGTCGCCGACCGCCATGGGCTCGTCTGCCTGCTCGCCGAGAAGCCATTTGCCGGCATCAACGGGTCGGGCAAGCACGTCAACTGGTCGCTGGGCAACAGCACCCAGAAAAACCTGCTGGATCCGGGCGACACTCCGCATGAGAACGCCCAGTTCCTTGTCTTCTGCGCCGCGGTCATCCGCGCGGTGAGCAAGTACGCCCCGCTGCTGCGCGCCGTGGTTGCCAGCGCCGGCAATGACCACCGCCTGGGTGCCAACGAGGCGCCACCAGCCATCATCTCGATCTTCCTTGGCGAGCAGCTCGCCGACGTGTTCGAGCAGATCAAGGCGGGTGGAGCAACAACCTCCAAACAGCGCGGCGTGCTCAACATCGGCGTCGACACCCTGCCGGAACTGCCGAAGGACGCGGGCGACCGCAACCGGACCAGCCCGTTTGCCTTCACCGGCAACCGCTTTGAGTTCCGCGCCGTCGGCTCGAACCAATCAATCGCCGGCCCGCTCGCCGCGCTCAACACGATTGTCACCGAGTCCCTTGACTACATCGCCACGAAGCTTGAGGCCGCCGACGACCTCAACGCCGGCATCCAGATGCTGCTCAAGGAGATCATCGACGAACACGGCCACATCATCTTCAACGGCAACGGGTACTCCGCCGAGTGGCACCAGGAGGCGGCCGAGCGCGGCCTGCCAAACCTGAAGACCACCCCGGACGCCCTGCCCGCCATCACCTACCCGGAGGTCGTCGAGGTCTTCGAAAAGTATGGCGTGCTCAGCGAGCAGGAGTTGCACAGCCGCCAGGAAATCTACGCCGAGCAATACTGCGCGGCCCTCAACGTGGAGGCCAACCTGACCAAGGAAATCGGCCGCACCGTGATCTTCCCAGTCGCCCTGGCCTACGCCAAGCAACTGGCCGATTCCGCCGCGGTCCTTGGCGGCGTCGGCTCGTCCATGGTCACCAAGGTGAAGAACCAACTCATTGAGCTCGAAAGCGCCCTCGATGCCCTCGAAGTCGCCCACGGCAATGCCGGCAGCGAGCCGCGCGTTTGGCTCGACACTGTCATCCCGCCGATGGCCAAGGCCCGCGCTGCGGTCGACGCCCTCGAGGCGCTTGTCCCGGACCAGGATTGGCCACTGCCAACCTATCAGGAGATGCTCTTCATCAAGTAAGCCCCCGGGCATTACAACTCCTTGAGCCGCCGTCGCCACCGGGTGACGGCGGCTTTTTTCGGCCCCGGCGCCTCAGGCCACAGGTGGCAGGGGAAAAATAGTTGATGAAATCCCCGCCAATTGGAGTCCCATTGATAGGAGAAAAAACCCATGTCAGAGAAAAATTCCAGACATCGCCAGGTGGTCGGCGGCCCCCAGCCATGGCGAACCATCACTCAGCTGGCAGATCTTTGGGGGACCAGCGGCGAACGGACGCTGCGCTTAGCCAACTGGCTGGCGCGTACCGGCCGTTTAGAGGTCAAGGAGGGAGGCGAGGAGGAAGTCCTCTACCGCCTACCCAAGGACGGGTGATCCCGTAAAAAAATCAACCTGAAGGGCGCTCTCACCGTTCCCATTGCAGGTATTTTCTGCAAGCTCGGGCGGTGAAGCCCCTTCATCTCGTTTGCGGCCCGCCGGGGAGTGGCAAGTCCACCTACGGTGCCGCCCTAGCGGCCTCCATTGGCGCCGCTTTTTTTGACAGCGACACGGCGACCGAGCGGCTCGTCCGCGCAGGCATGTGCGGCCTTGGGCTCTCACCCGACGACCGCGACTCGCCCGAATACAAAACCCACTTCCGCGCCGCGGTCTACGCGACCCTGTTTGACCTCGCCAAGGCCAACCTTGGCCACCTCCCGGTAGTCATCGCCGGTCCCTTCACCAGGGAGTCCGCCGATCCCCTCTGGCCCGACCGCCTCAGCGCGGAGTTCGTCACCACCGTGGACATCCATTTTGTCCACGCTCCCCCGGAGCTGCGCCGCACGCGACTCATCGCCCGCTCCGAACCGCGGGACCTGGCCAAACTTGCCAACTGGGACGCATATCTGGCCACCTGCCGTGAGGCCCCCCCACCCTTCCCGCACGTCTCGGTGGGACAGGGAACTTGAAGCCATGGCGCAAGGTCAGGCCTCTTGGGGCCTAGGTCTGGGGCCTAGGTCAGACCTCTAGCGTAGCTGGTCGCTGATTTTGAATTGGCTATGTCACCCTGCCGCGCGCATTACGCGCATTCACCACGGGGGCATTAGACGTCCCAGACGCGGAGCTGTGAGCCCCCTCAGGAGGTCAGACCTCTAATCTCGAGCCCACCAACCCGCCTTAGAAGGTCCGCCTTAGGAGGTCAGACCTCCAGTCTAGGAAATCGTTGATTTTGAATTGGCTACGTCACCCTGCCGCGCGCATTTGCGCGCATTCACCACGGGGGCATTAGGCGTCCCAGACGCGGAGCTGTGAGCCCCTTAGAAGGTCAGACCTCCAGTCTAGGAAATCGTTGATTTTGAATTGGCTACGTCACCCTGCCGCGCGCATTACGCGCATTCATCACGGGGGGCCTGAGACGTCCCAGCCATGGAGACGTGGGTTAGCTCTGGCTGGCCTCTGGCGACCGAGCTTCAGATTTTGAACGACCGTAAACCCCGATGGCCATGATGAAGAGCTGGGTGAGGATGAAGACGCTGAGCCAGAAGAATGCGGAGTCGGTGAAGCCGTAGGAATGCAGGCCGATGCCAAGCATGTTGGTGCCGAACCACGACCAGCTGGTGACAATGTTGCCGAAGACGGCCATGACCATGAGGCCGCGCTCCTTGATCATGGCGCCCCAGCGGGCGTGGAGGATCATGGCGTTCCAGATGACGATGAGAAGCGCGCCATTTTCCTTGGGGTCCCAGCCCCAGAATCGGCCCCACGATTGGTCGGCCCAGATGCCGCCGAGAACGGTGCCGACAAAGCTCGCGAGGGTGGCGAAGCAAATCACGCCGTAGACCATGCCGCGCATGGAGGTGGCGGTGGCGGTGGGGATTTTCCCGCAGGCGCGGCGCAGGATGAAGAAAATCGCGATGGCGCCGGCAAGGAAGGTCGCGGAGTACCCGAGGGTGATGATGACCACATGGGTGGCGAGCCAGAAATTCGTGTCGAGCACGGCGCGCATCATCTCCAGGGTGTCACCGGAGAGCGAAAGGTGGTGGGCGATGATCAGGGTGGAGAAGCCGGTGAGGGCGGCGACGGCAGTGCCGATGGCATTCTTGTAGAACAGCTCAAGGGCCACGCTGAGGACAATGGCCCCCCAGCCGATGAAGATGGCAGACGAGTAGAGGTTGGTCACCGGCGGACGGCCTTCGAGGGCCATGCGGACAATCAGCCCAAGCGTGTGGATGGCGAGGCCGATGAGCAGCACCCGGAAGCCAGCACGGCGCAGATTGCGGCCGGATCCAAGCCATGAGAGCAGGGCACAGAGGAAGGCGACCACATAGACGGCCACGCAGACATAAAAGGGTGCGAGGCGGTTGAAAGCGGCTTCCGCGCGGGCCTTGCGGAAACCGTCGGGCCAATGTTTTTCCAGCCACGGGAGATGGATCGCGAGGGTGGCATTGAAAGTGGCGGCATCCCCCGTGCGCCACGCATCGCCCAAGCGGGCAAAGGCAAGGGTCGAGGGATCAAGGGCGCCACGGCCGATGCTCTCGATGGCGGCATCCGGAAGCTTATGCCACTCCGCGTCAGGCGCACCGATCGAGGGAGGCGTGGTGAAGACCTCGGTTTGCGTGGACCACTCGGAGAGCACCGCGACGCGCGCCTGCGCGGCGGCGACCAAGGCGGCGTCAAACGCCTCGCCGCGCGCTCGCTTGGCGTCCTCGGCCTGAGCCTCTTGGGCCTTGGCGATGAGCAAGGTGAGGTCGGCCTCGAGGCCACCGGACTCTGGGTGGGCGATGGAGAACTTGAGCTGCTGGTAGTTACCGATATTGCGCCAGAGCTTCATGAGCGCCTTTTCGTAGGGGCTCCACGTTTGGGACTCCTTGGCGGCGATGCGGGAGACTTCGCCCGCGATGTCTCCGAGGCGCGGGACGAGTTGGAAAAACGAGAATGATTTCCCGGCCTCTTGAGTCAGCCTGAACTGCCCGAGCACCTCATCATGGTGGATCTGGAAAATTGGTCGCTTGTCGGCGTCCTGAGGTTTGAACGCGAGCTCGGCGAGCCAGCCGACCGGCGAGTTGGGTGGGTTGTCGCCCGGGACGCGTTGCTTGCCTTGGATGGCCAGCAGTTGGTTTCTTGCCAGCGAGTCAATCGGCTGGACCCGGCCATTGGAGACGACCGGGAGGGTGCCAAAGGCGTCGATGTCAAAGGCCCCCTTGGCCGGCAGGAGTGCGCGCCATGACCACGCGCCGAGGGCCAAGAGGCAAAGCGCCGGGATCAGCCAAGGAATGATGCGCGCAGGGAATTTCATCAGGCGTCAAGGGAAGGGCGGCGGCGGGCAACCGCCCTGATGAGGTGTTGGGAGAAAATCCACAGGAGGCCGAGGCCGACCATCGCGCAGGAGAGATAAGGCATGACCCACGCGGGGTTGCGCACCACCTGGAGGATGCTGGTGGTGTCGTTGTTCTCGAACCCAGCCTGATAGAACGTGAGTCCGCCGTAGCGCAGCGGGTGGTTCATGTAGATGAGCGTCTCGCGGTCTTCGCCGTCCTCGGGGTTGAGCAGGCGGACACGGCTGGCGAAGTTTTTCGGGATCTGGGTGCCGAGATAGCGCTCGTGGGTGAAATCCAGCAGGCGCAGGGAAAACGGATGGTAGAACCTCCGCTGCCGGATAGCCATTTCCCATGGCTTGCCGTTGACCTGAAAACCCTCACCGCCCGCCAAAGCATTGGAGAGCAGCCAACGGCCGATGCTCGTCCCGTCCGCCAAGTGGATCTCCACAAAGGCGGAGGCGAGGTCACGGCGGTCCATCGCGGTTTCGCCCGGCTTGCGGCGCACCGCAAGGGTCTCCCCCATGCCTCGGTCCGCACGCATCGGATCAAACCTGGAATCAGCCGCAGAGGCATTCTCGATCTCGCTGTTGGGGAAAAACCGGACCATGCGCAGCCGGAAACCCTCAAAGGGGAAATCCGCACCGTCCATGAGCCGGCTCAACGGGATCGCGCTGACCTGCTGCGAGCCGGCGCGATCCGCCGAACTAACGACGAGCTCAATCTCGCGCGGGCTGGTGGAGAAATTCGTGGTGCTCCCCTCGCCGAGGCGCATTTGGGATTCCTCGGAGAGCACCGCGGTGAACAATTCGCCAAGGAGCATGAGCACGATGCCGGCGTGGACGAGGATCAGCCCGGCCTTTTCCCAGCGCAGCGAAAAGCGGCGGATATGCGCGGCGAGCAGGTTGACCAGCAGCAAGGTGCCCAGCGTCATGCCACCGGGAAAGGGAATGGCAAAATGCCGGCCACCCGGCACCACATCAAACCACCCGATCCACGCGCGGAAATAGCGCAGCTGCACCTCATGAATCCCCAGCTCGACCTGCAACAAGGTGGCCGCAAAAATGAGGATCATGCACAGTCCCAGCAACACCACGGTAAGTCGCAGCGAGCTTGCCACCGCGATCACCGCACCGGCGGGAGACCTGTTGGATTGGCGGCTCACTTGAGTTTTGCGGACAGGACAAAGGCTTCGAATGCGGCGCGGTGGCGGGCGACAAGTCCCGCCTCGCCAGTGAGTTTGAAGAACCACGTGCAGTCGCCGGATTTCAGGATCGCGGTGCTGATCGCGCCCTTGCGGTCGCCGTCGAAAAGGTTCTCCTCACTGGCCAGGTGGGTGATGAGCACCTCGCCTGCGGCGCCGGGCGCTTTCCGGCCGATGGCCGGATCATCCTCGGAAGCCAGCGCGGCGAGCCGCAGCTGGGCGCGCCAGCGGTTGACGTTGGCAAGCGTGGTGCCTGATTCGCCCACCAGCGGGATAACCGAGACGTCCCCGTCGGGCACCCCGTCGCCCGGGATGCTGAAGCTTGCCACGCGCATCCCGCTGCCTTGGCTTTTCACCCAGCCAGCCGGAACATCCAAGGCGATCTGCGGTTTGCCCGCGGCGTTCGAGGCCGGCGCAAGGCTTGGGGGCGGCGCTGTGCTCAGCGCGGGCGCCGCACTTGGTGCCGGCGCCGTTGACTCGATGTGGATGCTTCCCAGCAAGGACATGAATGCCTGCCGGCTCGCGTCGATCTCGGCCGTCGGGCCGGTGAGTTTGAAGAACCAGGTCGCGCTCGGCAGGGAAATGATCGCGGCGAGGATGCTATCGCTTTCGCCTTTGAGGTCGAACCACTTGGCAGAGATGTCAGCGCCCTCGGCGGCCAACGATTCACCGCCAACATTGTCCACCGCCGGCAGACCGATCTGGCGGCGCCAGCGGTTGACGTTGGCCGCTTCCCCGCCCGCGTCACCCGGGAGATTGGAAATTGCCACCTTCGCCCCGCCAGCGAGCAGGTAGACAGCCGTCTGAAACTCTCCGGGGGTTCCCACCTGCCAGCCTGCCGGAACATCCCAGCGCAGCGGTCCGGATGCCGCGGTGGCTGGCGGCGCCGCAGCCTGCGCCGGTGCTGCGCTGGGCACCGCAGGCGGCGCGTCGCTTGCCACCCGATAGGTGCGGATCTTCTCCTCGTTGCAGGACAGCAAGGCAACCGTGCACAGGGCCATGAACGCGAGACGAGGACGGGGCGGTGTCATAAGGGCGGGTGGAGGGTCTTGCGCTGTTTACTGCGGGTCAAGGGCCATCCACACGGGTAGCGACCTTTGCGCGTTCGGGTGCTTTGGCGCTCTCACTACTTCCCGAAAAGTGATGTCGGCGGCGTGTTGTGATACGAGTGGCAGCGGACGCAGCGGTGGTCGATGCCGCCGGAGGGGCTGTGGCAGTCGACGCAGCTCTTGATGGACGGCAGGTTGACGTCGCTGGTCAACTCGCTGTTCAGGACGTCGTGGCAGTCGAGGCAGGTCATGCCTTTTTGGTGCAACGAGTGGTTGAACTTGCCGACCTGCATCCAGCGGTTGGGAGCGGCGACTTTGGCGATGACGGGAGCGCCGTTGTCGAGGAGCGGTTCGGAGACGTCGTGGCAAGTCGCGCAGCCGGCGAAGGGTGCGCGCCGCCCGCCGGGGACCTCGCCTTTCATGTCGGCAAAAAACACCGCGCGCTCCATGTATTCCCCGGTTTGGTAGAGAGCCTCAACGCTGGCACCCTTCTTTTGCACGTAGTCGCGCAGCGGCTCCTTCAGGGTGATGCCTTCACGGGTTTTGGCGTGCTCCTCATACTGGATGCTGAGGCTGCGCAGGAACGAGCGGACGTAGAACGGATCGCCGTGCGGCAAAACCAGGTCGGGCGTGTCTTTGTCAAACTGCAAGGCATGGCATGACGCGCAGTTTTTCTCGTAGGTGATCGGAAGCTGGTACTCGCCCTTGGCGTCGGTTGTGTGGCAATCGTTGCAGCTCATCGGCTTTCCATTGAGCATCGGGACTTCCCCGGATCCGAGGTGGGCCCTGTGGTTGAATTTGAGGGAATTCGTATCGACCACCTTGTCGCGGATGACGCGGAATTCCGGGTGGCCATCGTGGAAGGCGTGGATGACTTGGGTGTAGCCATCCTTCGGGCGTGCCAGCGACGGGTGCTGGACCGCGGCGCTGGTCGCCGAGGCCGGGAAAGCATGCGGATTGAGGTTGCCAGCGAGCTCCCTGGACTGGCGCATGAGCTCGGCGGACTCATGGCAGGCGAGACAGGAATCGCTGGTCACCTCAGGCATGAACCCGCTGCCGGCGTGTTCGACGTGGCAAGTGTGACAGGCGAAGCCGACGGGCATGTTCGGCTGGTGGAAGTCCTTGCCGGCGTGGCAGGCAAGGCAGTTCGGATCCATCCCGGAGGGAGGTGCCGGGCCGGTTTGGATGAGCTGGCGCAGGCCGAGTCCACCGTTGAGGGCCACACCGACCTTGGCGGGCCATCCCTGGGCATCTTGGCGCACGCTTTCATGGCAAGCCGCGCAGTTGCTCTCCTCTTTTGTCAGGGTCTTGGTGAGGTCCGAGAAATGCCGGCTCGCGTGCGGGCTCGAGAGCGCGCCGGGATTGATGAATTCATCGCGCACCTTGCGGTCGAGGCCGACGAAGAGGCCCAGCACGGTGGCTACTATGGTGAAGAGGACGACGCGCTTGCGGACGCTGCGCAGCGTCCGGCGCGGCTGGCATTTCGGGATCGCATTGCAGCAGGTGCCGTCGGGCATTGGGCCGCGGTCGCACTTGCCGCCGGCGGAGGCCGGGCGGGTGCACTTGAATTGCCCTTTGGTTTCGCCGGGTTTCACGTCGAGGAGCGGGACGCACTCGAAGGTGGCGCGGCATTGCCCCTTGGGCGACGGGCCGATTCTGCACGCCTCGCCATTGCACAGGTGTCCGCAGACCCAATCCTGGTTTGGCCGGACGTAGTCCTTCCTCGAGAATGCGGACGATGTCTGGTTGTCCTTCATGAAACCGCAGCGGAAAACGTGTGGACGAGCACAAGGTGAAGCACGGAAAAAATCACCAGCGAGTAGCTCAGCGGAATGTGGATGAATAGCCACAGCCGCAGCGCAAGCTGCAGCGAGTACTGGTAGTCAAGCATGTGCTTCTGGGCAACGAGATCGCGCAGCTCGCCGAACATCTTCAGCTCGCCCTTTTCCATGTACCTCTCCATCTCGTCAAACTGCGAGGTGTGCGCCGCCTGGGGCGAGCGCGACTCCAAAAGATGCGCCCAAAAATTCGCCGGCTTGGTGAAGAAGATCCCGAACTGGTCGGCATAGCGTACCGCGGCGAGCGACGGGCTCTTGCCTTCCTCATGGCGAAGCACAAGCGCTTCGGCCGTCTTACGCAGATTGTTGCGTGCATCCGGGATGCGTTCAAAGGGTGTTTCGTAGCCTGCCACGGTGAGCCGCCGCGGGAACGACCGGCTCATCCACCAGCCGACGAGCCCGGACAGGAACACCACTAAAAAGCAGCCCGCGAAAAGTTGCCCGAAAATCCCCGACGGCCACGACCACGCCATGTGCACAAAAAACAAGACCCCGGAAAAAACCCCCAAGCCAATGTGCAGCTTCAGCCACGTGCTTGCCTTACCCATGCGCAGAAACGGAACCTTCTTCCTCAGGTTGAAAAACGTGAGGATGAGCATCAGCGCAAAAAGGACCCAGCCGCTGAGGTAGGCATGGCGCGGAACTGCCGGAATGAACCAGAACGAGGCTGCCACCAGAGCCAGACAGCTGAGGGTGGTGACAACGAGGGCCGCCGATGTCTTCTTGGTCGCCGTCATTTTCTCCTGAGCAACTGGATGAGAGAGTCTTCCTGGGAAAGGTCCGCGCGGGTCAGCGCGGCATGCGGGCAGGCATTCTGGCACGCAGGGCCGCTGGTCTGCTCAATGCACAGGTCGCATTTGGTCGCCTTGAGGAGCGGCCGCTGGTTGTCATCCACCCAGAACTGGCCCTTGGTGGTGCGCACCTCGACCATGCGGATCGAATCGTAGGGGCAATTGTTCGCGCAGATCGTGCAGCCGATGCAGCTCGCCGGGTTGATGACCACCTCGCCGCCATGGCTGGTGCGGTGGATCGCGCCGGTTGGGCAGCCGATCATGCACACAGGATCGACGCAGTGCATGCAGGCGTTGGCCACCATCAGGTTGTCAATCATCGGGCCGTGCCGCAGGAAGCGCGGGTTGCCGTCATGGGTGGCCGCGCAGGCGCGCACGCAATCGTCGCAGCGGGTGCAACGGTCCATGTCGATGACCATCGACTGGGTGCCGTTGAAGAACCGCTGCTCGGCGACAAATTCCATCAGGTTCGTCGACGGGGCGATCCCCGCCTCGGTCAGCCGGACACTCAATTTTTTCGGTGCCTTGGAAACCGCGAAGGTGTCGGCGAGCCCCTCGCGCAGCATGTCAGCCGGGACATATTTGACCAGCGTCGCGGTCGGGATGAAAATCAGGTCCGCGTAGCCCATCGCGCGCAGGGTGAACCTCGATGGCTCGTCCCCATCCGGGTTCGCCCGCTGGCGCGCCACGTCTTCAAAGCCAAACACCTTGCCTGCGCCGATGTATTTGAGCGTCCGGTCGCCGCCGCCGTATTTCTGGCTCACCCGGCAGAAGCCGGCGCGCACCAGGTAGATGCCGTTGCAATACTCGCCTTCCTTGACGACGAGCGGCTCGTTGGCCTTGCTTGCCGGGTCGCCATCGGCGGCGAGCTTCTTGTACTCGCCCGACCATCCGTAGTCGCCAAAGGTCTGAAGCTGCGCCTCGGTGCACAGCGCCTGGAAATCCGCCCCGTTAACCTCAAGGTGGGAAAGCAGCGGGATCTTCGCCAAAAATGAGCTCAGCGAGTACTTCCGGTAGTTTGCGTCGATCTGCTGCTTGAGCGCCGCATCATACTTCATCAGGTCGCGCAGCCCCTGCCAGGTGAACTCGAGCAGCCGAGTGCCCGGCTGGGAGGCGAGCACCGTGGCGGTGCGCGGCATGCGGCTCAACGCGGAGATCTCACCAAACATCTGGCCTTCCCGCAGTGAGGCGGTCTCGACCGTCGAGATGATAGTGGGGAAATCCTGCAGGAACACCGAATGGTGGTCCGCGTTTATTGAATTTTGGAACTTGTCGCTGACCCGCAGCGAGGCCTCGTCCCAGCCTTCCGGCTCCGGGTTGTTGGACCAAAGTTGGGCGAGGCGTGCGATGAAGCCCTTTTTCTTGCCGCTTGCCGCGCGGCCAAGCAGGCGCGGGTCGAGATGCGGCTTGAGGACCACCTCAACCTCGCCGCTGAGGACAAGGTAGGCAGACGTGCCGTAGTCGTCGCGGCGGACCACGATCTGGCCCGGCTCGTAGGCGCGGATGGCGGTGTCGAGCTTGAGGATCTCACGCAGCGGCATGCTGGATGGGAACGCCTTCTCATCCATGCTGGCGAAGGGCTCGACGGCCATCAGGCCATCGACGTCCGCCTCGCTCATGTTCGGATCCAGCGGGTCATCCCAGCGATCCGGCTTAGCCGCCTTGCGGGTGAGCTCAGCCAGGGAAATATCGGTTACCGCCATAGGTGTGCTTTAGGCGTCGATGACAAGTTTCCCCTTCGGTCGGCACAAGCATGGCAGGCAGCATCCGTCCTCGACGTCGGCAGCACCATCCGGGTAATCGACCTCCCCCGCCTTGATGGCCACCATGCACTCCGTGCAGCTCCCGGCGCCGCAAAATCCGCCCATGTCGATCCCGTTGTCCGTGCCGAAATCCCTCAGGTTGCCAAACGCCGCATCCCACTTGAGCTTTTTCCCGCTGCGGGAAAACTCCACCTCGATGGTCGCCGGAGCGCTCTCGCCGGGCCCGGGCGCGGCCGGCGGCGCGGCCACCGTCTTGACCGTCGAGGGGCCAAACGCCTCAAACTTGACGTCCTTCTTCGGCACGCCCCACTCGTAGAGCCCGTTGACCAGGCTGTCCATGAACGGCCCGGGGCCGCACAGGTAGTACTCAAAATTACTCGACGGCAGAATCTCCTTCATCAGATCCACCGTCACGCGGCTCTCGTGGTTGTACGACTTGCCTGGCTCATCGGCCGCATCCGGACGGCTGTAGCAAACGTGCAAGCGCATTTTCGGGTTCGCGCGCTGCACCTCGAGCATCTCGTCGCGGAACATGTGGTCCTGCCCGCTGCGGCAGCCAAAGAAGAAATAAATCTCCCGCGGGTCCTTGATGTGGGTCAAAAACCTCGACATCGCCAGCATCGGCGTCACCCCGATGCCTCCGGAAATCAGCACCACCGGCCGCTCAACCTCCACATCCAGATAGAATTTCCCCGATGGCGCCTTCGTGTCGATGATGTCACCCTCTTTGACCACATCGCAGAAGTGGCTCGAAATGAGCCCGATCTTCTCAGGGTCGTAGCTCCGGTGGTTTCTATCAGGCAGCGCGCGCTTGATCGTCACCCGGTAATGCTCGTCGCTGAGCGACCCGTCCGAGAGCGAGTAGCAGCGGATCTCCGGCTTCGGCTTGCCCGGCAGGTGAAACTGAAACGTCAAATACTGCCCGGGCTTGAACGGCGGCAGCCGCTTCCCGTCGTGCGGCTTCAGGTAAAACGAATACGTGTCCTCCGCTTCCAACACTTTTTTTGCCACCGTGAACTTGCGGAAGCCGTTCCAAGCCACCTCAGGGCCCGCCGCCGCTTTCTTGTCGAGCACCTCGATCTTCCTCTTGAGAATCTCAAGCTCCAGGTCACTGCGCTGCCTCTCCGTGCGCGCCCGGCTGCTCACGGCCCACCACTGCGTGGTGAGGTAGCCGACCATCGCCGCCCCGCCGGCGGATCCGATGGCGAGCAGAGGACTGGAAAATAAGAAATTAGCGAGATCCATGCTCAAAGCCGGTGGGCGGCTGCTTTAAGTGGCGCACGATACGTTAGTCTCCGGTCCAAGGGCAAGCCATCAAATGGCTTGCAACTTCAACGGCAAAAATACCACGGTTACGCGGATGATACGGCTGCTCCACCTGTTCCTGCTTTCGGTGAGCGTTTGCCTTTCTGGCGCGGCCGCGGCCGATCCCGCAGCCAGCCCCAAGATCCTCGGCGCGGATTCGTGTGCCACCAGCGGCTGCCATGGCGGCGCCGGACCTAACAGGGGTGCCCACACCCTGTGGAAGAACTACGATCCGCACAATGCGTCGGCGGCGACGCTGAGCAACGGGAGATCCAAGGCGATGGCGGCGCAGCTGGGGCTGGCGGATGCGGCGGAAGCGCAAAGCTGCACGACGTGCCACGCGCCCAACCGCGGATTGGACCGCTCGTTGTTTGCGCAGCCAGCGCAGCGCGAGGAGGAGATCAAGAGCGTGAGCTGCACAAACTGCCATGGCGCGGCGGAAAACTGGATCCTCTCGCACACGCGGCCGGAATTCCCGCGCGAGGCGCTCGCTCACCTAGGGATGCGCCAGCTTGGCAGCGCCTACCAGCGGGCCAACAACTGCGTCGGATGCCACCAGAACCTGAGCGACGAGTTGGTGGCAGCCAAGCATCCGCCGCTGGTCTTTGAGCTTGATGGCCTGCTTGTCGCGGAGCCGAAGCACTGGCGGGAAGACAAGGGCTTTTCCAGCACCCAGACGTGGCTGGTTGGGCAAGCGGTGGCGCTGCGCGAGGCGGCCGCCCTGGCGGCAAAAGAGCCGGGCGACCGTCGCACGGCGGAAATCGAGGCGCTCAAGGAGTTGCTGCGCGGCTGCGGCGCAAGCTTCGCCGGGACAGGACAAGCGCTTGTCGCTGAGGCGGACGCCTACGCGCAGCGGGTATCCGCCGAGCCGATCGAGCCGGGGCAGGCACGCGCGATCTTGGCCAAGCTTGTGCACAAGCGTGAGCCATTTTTAGCCGATGGATTCGTTGCGGTGGCGAAGGATTACCGGATGTGGGCGGCGGGCCACTACGCGGAGCGCCTTGCGCTGGCGATCGACCGGCTTAACCAAGCGCTGGGGAAGACGATTCCCGCCGCGCCGATCAACGAGCTATTTGATGCCGCCAAGCCGCCCAAGGCGTTTGACGCGGAGATTTGCGCCGCCTTTGTGCGGAAACTTGAGGTCGTGGCCAAATCCCTGCCCAGCGCTCCCTGATGAGCGACGCATCGCTGCGGACCCGCGGCCGGCTTGCCGCAACGAGCATGGCCGTGGCGCTGCTGACCACCTGCTACCATCCACCGCACCCGCGAACCGACGACTGGGACGTGCGGCCGGGCGATGACAGGCCGGATCGGCTAAGCGCCCAGCAGCAAGCGGCAACGTCGGTGCCCAGCGCGCCTGAGGAATTTTCCCCGGATGCCGGAGCGGGTCCGGAGTATGCGCGGCCGCGGCTACCGATGCTTGAGATTCAGCGGGAGACCCTCATCACCGAGGAGGCGC
>JBILQA010000033.1:0-14361 GCA_044373535.1 Akkermansiaceae bacterium
TGAAGAGGAACTGGTTGGCCTCCTCGTCCTTGGAGGCGGGGTTTCGGAGGTGGAAGATACCTTGGACGGAGACCTTTTCGGCGGTCATCTCCGGGGCGTTCTCCTTCAGGGAGAGGCGGACGAAGAGGACACCGACGCCCGGCGGGCTGCAGTAAAAGCACTCCATGGAAACTTCCATCATGAGGAATTTCCACATGCGTTCCATGTCGTCGTAGGGCAGGCAGAAGCCGGAGATGGCCACGCGCTTGCCTTCGAGCTTTTTGAGCTCCTCGGGGAAGACCGGAGGGACGTCGTCCTTGTAGTCGAGCTTGGCAAGCATCTCGTAGCTGAGCGCGACGGGCGCGGCCGGGGCGGGCTCCGCGCCGGTGGCCATCACATTGAGGCCTAGGATGCCAATGAGGGTGGCCAGAGAGTGGGTGAGGGACCGGTGCATGGGGAAGTTGCGGGTTGGTTAGAAAGCGGAGAGGTCGCGGACGGGTGGTCGGCGGTAGGCAAGGATGGCAGGGAGGATGCCAGCGAGCAAGCCGCCTGCGGCGACGATGCCGATGGCAATCCATTCGAGCTTATCACTGGTCCATGGGGAGAGGCCGAGGCCAAAGCCATCCCGCAGGAACGGGGCGCCCAGGGCAAGCCCCCCGTGGCCAAGCAGCCAGCCGGCGGAGAGGCCCAGAAGCGTCAGCAAGAGCGCCTCGAGGATAACCAAGGCAAAGATCTCCCGGCGGTGGGCACCGAGGGCGCGCAGCACGGCGAGATCGCGCCTGCGGCGCTCCGCGGATTGGTAGAAGGTTGCGGTGATGCTCAGGGCGGAAACCACAACGACGAGCGCGGCGACCCCGAGGAGGATCCGCTGCATCGGCCCAAGGACCTGCTGGTAAAGGCGAAGCATCTCGTTGACGGGGATCGCTGCCATCGCCTCGGTGCGCTTCTGGATCTCCTGGCCAATCCATAGGCGCATGCCGACGGACTTCAGGCGCACGAGCACGGCGGTGACCTCCGGGTCTGGCGTAGGGGCCCCGGCGGGTCTCGTGTGGGCGGCGGACTCCTTGGCGTGGATTTTCCACACCGAGGCGAGCGAGACGTAGACGCCGCGGTCCGTAGACGTCTGGTTATCGGCGAGAATCCCAACCACGGTGTACGGTGAGTCGGCATGCTCGGAGGTGCCCTCGCGCATCACCAAGCCGTGGCTGCCGGCAAACGTGTCGCCAAGCTTCAACCCGGACTGACGGGCGACCTGGGAGCCGATGACAGCCTCAAATTCCTTCTCGAACAACCGGCCGCTGGCGAGCGCGTAGAGCGGCTTGGCCCGGTCTTTGCGGTCCTTCAGGGCAAAGAGCTTCGCCTCGGTGCCGACGATGCGGAAGCCGTGGAAGTTGTCGCCGAGGCCAAGCGGAATGGCGCTCGCGACGCGCTTGTCATCCCGCAGCGCCTCGTAGCGGGAATACGGGATATTGCCGGTGGGGGTGTCGAGTTGATAGACGCTGCTGAGGACCAACTGGAGCGGGCTGCCCTTGGCGCCGACGACGAGGTCGAACTGGCCGCTCTCGCGCAGGAATCCGCGCTCGCTTTCGCGCCGCAGCGTTAAGACGCCGCAGATCAAGGAGGTGCCGAGGGCGATGCCGGTCAGGGTGAGCACCGTGACGAGCGCGCGCGCCCAGAGGTAGCGCCATGCCATGCGCCACAGACTCATCGGGCAACCTCCATCTCGCTGGTTTGGTGGATGAGTCCGCGGCAATCGACTTGGCGTGGCAACTGGGCCGCGAGGTCCAGATCGTGGGTGACAAGAACCAGCGCGCAGCCTTCCTCCTGACAAACGCCGCGGATCAGGCCGAAGACATCCTTCGCCGTGGCGGGATCCAGCGCCCCGGTGGGTTCGTCGGCCAGCAGGATCGTCGGCCGGTTGGCCAGCGCACGCGCAATGGCAACCCGCTGGCGCTCACCAACGGACATCGTCCCCGGGCGCGCGTCCAGGCGGTGCTGCAGGCCAACCCGCTGCAACAAGGCAACTGCCCGGTCGCGGCGCTCGGCCTGCGGGCACGCGCGGCCGAAACGCAGGCCAACGAGAACATTTTCCAGCGCGCTGAAGCCATCGAGCAGGTTGAAGCTTTGAAAGACAAACCCGAGCGAGCGCCCGCGGAAGGCGTCGAGCTTTGAGGCGGAGAGGGTTTTCAGCTCGGTCCCGTTGACGTGGATGCTGCCGTGGTCGGCGCGGCACAGGCCCGCGATCAAGTTGAGCAGCGTCGACTTGCCGCAACCGCTTGGGCCGGTGAGCGCCACTTGTTCCCCGTGGGCAACGTCGAACTCGTTGAGGTGAAACATGACCGCGTCCCCGGATGAACTCCCGAGGCGCACCCCGCAGGCGCGCATGGAAATGGCTGGGGTAGGGGTCACTTCGGTTCCTTCGCCTCGGGTTGGTGGACATGGGGCATGCCGACAGCTTCCATAAGTTGTTCGACCACGGCGTGGACGCCCGCAAGCAGCCCGGCAAGCTCATCAACGTCCTTCGGGTCAAGGGCATCGATGGCCGCCGCGAGGCTCTTCAGGTCCGCTTGGCAAACTTTGACCTGCTCCGGCTGTTTGGCATTTTTTGGCGGGCTGTCCTTGGCGACGGTCTCGGCGGCGAGCTTCATCGATGGCACGATCCGCCGCGCCTCCGCGACATCTTGGCTGGCCACCAGCAGCGCGCACCTTTCCGACAAGGCGTCGAGCATCGACAAGGCCGGCCAGCCGACCGGGCCGTCTGCCGCGCGCGTGTGCGCCGCCGCCATGGCAATGAGCAGCAAGAGAAATGACCGCACACGGCGGAATCGGGGTGAAGTAGCCATCGGGACTCGCGGCGCCCAAGGGGGCAACCAAGCCTCTAGACTAGAGGATTCCCCGGCGGGCGAAATGGAAAAATCAGGGGATTTCCGGCCGCCTTGACGGCTACGCCCCTTTCATCGGGTAGCTCTGATCCGGCAGGTGATCGATGCAATACTCTTGGTCGTCGGTGTGAACGCGGAATTCCAGGTCCGGATCGTGCTGCTCGGTCTTGGCGCACACTGCGCACTGGTGGAGTGCCTGAGCGTGGGCGGCGGCGAGGCGGAACTCACGGCGGCGGCGGAGGGTTTTCCAGCCGCCATTGAGCAGCGCGTGGGTGCCGCCGATGGCACCGCCAGCGAGCAACCCAAAGGTGTGCGCCCAATTCGCGATGGGGCCTACCAGGCCCGTGAAGCAGACGACCAACCAGATAAGCATGAACCGCGTGTTGCGCGAATCCATGAACAGCCCGCTGGCCGGTAGCAACCGCTGCTGCAGGGCCACGAAGCCAAACAACCCGTAAATCACCCCGGACATCCCGCCAAAGTTCGTGCTCTGGCCAAAGGCGGCTTGGGCAACATTTGACACCAGCGAGATGGCCACCACCAGCAGAGCGAAGCGCAGGCGCCGCAGACGGGTCTCAAGCATCAACCCTAAGTTCCAGAGCCACATCAAGTTGAAAACCAAGTGCAGGGTCCCGAAGTGGAGGAACATCGGCGTCACCAGGCGCCAAGCCTGGCCTTTGGCGATTTGCTCATACGGGCTCGACTCCAGGACAACTTCGCGCGCGAAATCTTGATAGGCTTGCGTCGCCTCCGGCGAGTCCTCGCCGTACTTCGCTTCCACGGCGGAAATCCGCTCGGTCCACCGGGTCTCCAACTCCTCCGCGGGCGGCGCGGCACAGTACAAGGCCGCCACGGGATCCGAATGCCTTCCAAGCTGGCTAACGGCCGCGACCACCACGCAGACGGCGATGAGCAGAATCGTCAGCGGACAGCCAGACCAATGGATCGGCATCTGGCGATAGCGCGCATGCCGCGGATTCGGTGGGCCGGATAACTTCATGGCCCAACACTGCCACCCGATCTCACGCGCAGACAAGGGGAGCTTAACCGAAACTGATTAAAAAGTCCGCCCCGGAACCACCGCCCCGGCAGTTGAGCTTGCCTCCAGTGGGGAAGTACCGGCGGTGGGACTCGAACCCACAATCCTTTCGGAACCCGATTTTGAGTCGGGCGCGTCTACCAATTCCACCACGCCGGCATCTCGATGAGGTCGGGATGCTCACGGCTCGATGCTCAAATGCAAAGCAAAAGTTCCCGCCAAAGGCAATTTTGCCCCGCGCACCACCCGACACCGCCCCAAACCCCCGACAAACCCGCCGCCTGGATCCTCCCGTTAGCCAGCCTCGCCGGCGGGCCGGTGCGGCTCGAAGCTCGTGGCGCGTTCATGCTGGCGCGCCCGGGCGGCCTTGCGCGCCTCGTCGTAGAATGCCTGTTGGACGCGGAAGGAGGGCTCGCCCTTTTTTGGTGCCAACCGCTGGCTCGTGCCATCGGCGAGCAGGCGCGACGCCTGGATGTTGTCCTGGAAGTAGGCCTCGAGGATGCGAATCAGGCGGCGCTTGGCCGCGGGGTCCTCAATGGGGGTCATCAGCTCGATGCGCCGCTCAAGGTTGCGGCTCATCCAGTCCGCCGAGGAAATGAACACCTGCGGGTCACCACCGTGGTGAAAGTAGACAATCCGCGCGTGCTCAAGGAAGCGGTCCACCACCGAGATGACCTCAATGTTCCTCGAGCGCTTCCCGTCGTTAGGCTTCAAACAACAGATCCCGCGCACGTTGAGCTGCACCCTGACACCCGCGCGCGACGCCTTGTACAGTGCGTCTATCATCTCCTCGTCCTGCAGCGAGTTGATCTTCGCCACAATCCGCGCCTCCTCGCCCTGCTCGGCGCGCTCGGTCTCGCTGGCGATCAGCTCAAGCAGACGCCGTTTCATCTCGGTGGGCGCCGGCACCAACCGGTGAAAGCGCAGAAGCTTCGAGCGCCCAGTCAAGGCGTTGAAAAACAACGAGGCGTCCGCCCCAAAGTCAGCCCGGGCGGTGAGGTACGAGATGTCCGTGTAGAGTCGGGCGGTGGCCTCGTTGTAGTTGCCGGTGCCGAGGTGGACGTAGCGCTTCAGGCGGCCCTCCTCGCGGCGCACGACGAGACAAATCTTCGCGTGGGTCTTGAGCCCCTTGACGCCGTAGACGATCTGGGCGCCGGCGCGCTGCAGCTCGTCGGCGCGGTCAAGGTTGCGCGCCTCATCGAAGCGCGCCTTGAGTTCGACGAGCACGGTGACGTGGATGCCTTTTTCCGCGGCGCGGATCAGGGCGTCGATGATGCGCGAGTTCTTCGCGGTGCGGTAGAGGACCTGCTTGATGGCCAGTGTGTCTGGGTCGTTCGCCGCCTCCTCGACGAGGCGGATCACCGGCTCAAAACTCTCATACGGGTGGTGGAGCAGGATGTCGCCGTGGTTGATGGCGGAAAAGATCGACGCTCCGGGTTCAATGGCGGGCGATGCCTGGGCGGGCCAATCCTCCGCGCGCAGGTCGTCAAAACCGGGCATCAGCGCAATCTCCATTAGCGAGGCGAGCGCCAGCGGCCCCGGGCAACGGTAGATGTCCGCCTCCGCCGCCGCACATACCTGTTGGATCACCCCGGCAAGGTCCCGCGGGCAGGACTTCGGCATCTCCAACCTAACCGTGTCGGAGAACCGCCGGGCGGTTAGAACCTCCTCCATTTCCCCGGCCAAGTCGGTGGCATCCTCCTCCTGCACGGCGATGTCGCCGTTGCGGGTGGCGCGGAAGCAGGCGGTGGCGGTGACGCTCTCGCCGGGAAACAACTCGCCGGCGTGGGCGGCGACGAGTTCCTCGATGAGCACAAAGCGATACGCGCCCTCCTCGTCATCCGCGACCGGCACGCGCCGGCCAAGTGCCTCAGGCACCGGCAACAGGACAAACCGCGCGGTGCCGCCCTCGTCAACCACGCGGCAAGCCAAAATCAGGCGCAGGCCGGGGATGACCGGGATCTGGTCCTCACTGACGGCCAGCGGCGTAAGCAGCGGGAAGATGTTCTCGGCAAACACCCGGGCAAGCGCGTCACGCTGCCGCGCTGTCAACCCCTGCAGGCCGGTCGGATGGATGCCCTTTTCCGCCAGGGCGGGTAGCAGTGTGTCATTGAGCAGGGCGTACTGGTCCGCGACGAGGCGCAGGACGCGCTTGCGGATGGCGGCTAACTGTTGTGCCGGGCTCTCGCCGGCGCGCGACCCGCGTCCGCCGCGCTGTTGGAGTTGGAGGCTGCCCACGCGGACCTGGAAAAACTCGTCGAGGTTGGACCCGGTGATGGCGAGAAACTTCAGGCGCTCCAACACCGGCAGGTCGCTGCGCAGCGCTTCGTTGAGCACCCGCTGGTTGAACTCCAGCCACGAGAGCTCACGGTTGATGTAGGGCGGCTTTGGCATCGATGGTTATTAAGCGTCCTCGTGGAGGATGATTTCCAGACCAAAGACGCTCTCGAACAAATCGCCCTTGGAGCGCATCGCGAGGCGCTCGACGGCGGCGTCCGTGACCCCCTTGAGGTGGATATGGAGTTGCTGGCCGCGGCGCTCAATGGTGATGCCGCGTACCCGGCGGTCGTGGGTGCGCTCGAGCGCATCGGCCACGCGCAGCAGCGAGGCGAGCTTGCAGACGCGCAGGCGCTCCGCGGTGGTCAGCTCGGTGTAGTCCGGGTGGTCCGGCTGCGGGCCCGAGTGGCGGTGGTAGCGGGCGAGCAGGCCGATGATGGTCACGTCGGTGTGCCCGAGGCCAAAGATTTCGCTGTTGAGGATGATGTATTGGGAGTGCTTGTGGTGGGCGCGCGGGCTGATGAATGTGCCGCACTCGTGGACGATGGCTGCCACCCGCAGCAGCAGCGCGTCGTGGCCGTCGAGGTGATGCACGTCGGCCATCGCATCAAACAGCTCGGCGGACATCGCCGCGACGTGCTCGCCGTGCTTCGGGTCCGACTGGTAGCGCGCGGCGAGGATCTTCGCCGAGCGCACGACCTCCTCCTCAAGGCTGCGGGTAAGCTCATGGGAGACGAGCAGGTCCTGCAGCAGCCCTTGCTCGTACGGGCTGGCTGGCACCCGCACGTGCTTCAGGCCAAACAGTTCCGCGATCGCAAGGTTGATCGCCAGCGCCGGCAACAGCGCGTCGGCGGTGTGGTAGTCCAGCTGGAAGCGGCGGACGATCTGGTTCTCGTCGAGCTCGGCGGAGGTCGTGACGATCTCGCGCAGCGTCTTGACCTGGCACTCACTGCCCCCCTTGGCAAAGAAGGGAGCGGCCAACTGCAGCTCGTAGCCGAGGATGACGAGCTCCTGGATTTTGACGTCGCGGAAGTCAAATGCCATCTGGGTGAGGTTGCCGCTGGCGTGCTCGCGGATCAGGCGCAGCAGCCCGGCGCCTTCCGCATGGCCGCCCTCCAGCGCGACGCGGGTCCGGTGCGCGCCTAACCGGTAGCTGGTGTAGCGGCTGATAGCCCCCTTGTGAAACAACAGGGCACGCGTGTTCCCGGGGCCGACGTGGACAACCAGGGTGGTGCGCTGGCGCATGGCCGGCATGTCGTCGAGGCGCCGCCGGGTCTTCAGATAGATCAGGCGGGTCATCTCGCCATCGTCGAGGGTCTCCATCTCCAGACCGCAGGCGATGCGCACGCGGTTAAGGAAGACCTCGTGGTTTTCGGCCTCGCCAAGGATGTTGGTGGCCACTGAGCGGGTGGTCCCGCGCGGGTCGATGCCAAGCTCGCGCAGGGTTTCCTGAAACCCGAGGATGATGGCCACGATCCGCTCGGTCGTCGCGGCCGTCACCGAGCCGTGGCGGAAGATGTCGCGCGCCAACGGCGCAGGCTGCTCGAGAAACTCAATGACCACCGGCGGTCCCGATGCCCCGCACTCACATACCAGCATGCTCACCGAACTTGCACCGATGTGCATGGCGGTCTTCAAAATCGGCGGGGAGTCCGCGGCGACGGGCGCACCGTCCACCGCGCGCGGTTGCGGCAGCATCCCGACAGGGAGCCTGATCCCACCGCCCCTTGGCAATCCGAAATCCTCGGGAGTCTTGCCCGTTTGCTCTTAGGTGCTTGTAAGTCACCGCGGCACCCCGGTTAATACCCTCCATGCCGAAGCTTCCACTCACAGGTGCCGCCAAGCGCTACCGGATCACCCCCGGGACCTCCTTGAAGCTTAGCAAGCTCGAGGCCGACGAGCGCGAGCTCTACGTCGGGGAAGGCAAGGACGACGCGCTGGAGGCCTTCGACAGCCTCCGGCTGGAACTCCAGAACCTGCAGAAGCGCCTCTACGCCCAACATAAGCACCGCGTCCTCGTGGTCATCCAAGCGATGGACACCGGCGGCAAGGACGGCTGCGTGAAGCATGTGTTTTCGCGCGTCGACCCGCAGGGGATCAACGTGCGCGCCTTCAAAAAGCCCACCGAGGAGGAAATGGCCCACGATTTCCTCTGGCGCATCCACCCGCACGTTCCGGGCAACGGCCAGATCACCGTCTTCAACCGCAGCCACTACGAGGACATCTTGGCTGTCAGGGTCAAAAAGCTCCTGCCCGACGCCGTCTGGAAGCGCCGCTACCGGCACATCATCGAGTTTGAGCGGATGCTCGTCGAGGAGGGCACCACCATCGTGAAGCTCTTCCTGCACATCTCCAAGGACGAGCAGAAACGCCGCCTTGAGGCGCGCCTCGCCAACCCAGTCAAGCACTGGAAACTCAACCCGGAAGACCTTGCCGACCGCGCCCGCTGGGACGACTTCATGGGCGCCTACGAGGATCTCATCAGCCGCACCTCCACCGATCATGCCCCATGGCACGTCATTCCCGCCGACCGCAAGTGGTACCGCAACCTCTGCGTGGCACGCATCATGGTCGACACCTTGCGCGGCCTGAAAATGGAATTTCCTTCCGTCACCTGGAAGCCCGAGGATATTGTCATTGAGGACTAGGGTGGGGGCGAGCGGGAACCGGACCCGCGGCTTTCTCGCCGGTCGACTCCGTCCCGCCGATCGACTCCGGAGCCAGCACATGCCAAACAGCATCGAGGCAGAAAGATTCCGACTTTCCCCGTCCCGAGATCCGCGCCATGGTCCGGGCGATGCACTCTTCTCTGCGCAATTGGACCGACGCCGTTGGTACCGGCGTGGATATCACTGGGGTTGCGATCATCGCACTGGGGATGATCGTTGCCACCGTGCGTTTTCTTCAGTGCGGCTCCACGTCGGCGAAAAATGGCTATGCCCAGTTCCGCCAGGCCGTCGGCCGCTCGATTCTCCTTGGTCTCGAGTTTCTCGTTGCTGGCGACATCATTCGAACCGTCGTTGTCGCGCCAACCATGCACAATGTCCTCGTTCTCGGGGTCATTGTGATGATCCGAACGTTCCTCAGTATCTCCCTGCAAGTTGAGCTTGAGGGCCGCTGGCCATGGCAGCCAAGGCCCTTGCCGCCCACGGCAGCCGCCCCCGCAGCGTAAGGATCCAGCGCGCCGAAGGGCTGCTTTCTCGCCACTCAAATCGATTCATCGCCCGTCGAAGCGGTGCTTGATCGATTCGCTCCAGCGGCGACACTCCGGCATGGCGCGCGAGTACAGACTGGACCGAAGCCGCGGGGCGGAAGCCTCGGGCATCGATTATGCCAGTTGCTTGAATCCCGAGCAGTTCGCTGCCGTCACCTCGCCGCCCGGCCCCGCCTTGGTCATCGCCGGCGCGGGATCCGGGAAAACCCGCACTCTCACGTACCGGGTGGCCTGGCTCCTCGACCAGGGGGTCGAGCCGCGCAATATCCTCCTGCTAACATTCACTAACAAGGCCGCCCGCGAGATGGGCGAGCGGGTCCGCGAGCTCGTCCCGCGCGACATCAGCGAGCTGTGGAGCGGCACGTTCCACTCGATCGGCAACCGCCTGCTGCGCCGTCACGCCGACGAGCTCGGCTTCACCAAGGCCTTCTCGATCCTTGACCGCGACGACCAGAAGTCGCTCCTCAACGGGGTCATCACCGCCTGCGGCATCGATACGAAAGGCAAGCGCTTCCCGAAGGCGGACGTGCTGGCCTCGATGTTCTCTCTGGTGGAGAACACCGGCGAGTCGCTCGAGGACGTCATCCTCCACCGCTACGCCTATTTTGAGGAGTGGCAGGAGGAGATCCTCCAGGTCGCCGCCGGCTACCGCGCCAAGAAGCGCGAGACGAACTCGATGGACTTTGACGACCTGTTGGTCATGACCCTCGCGCTGCTGCGCGACAACGAGGAGCTGCGCCGGCTCTATCAGAAGCGCTTCCAGTTTGTCCTCGTCGACGAGTACCAGGACACCAACCGGGTGCAGAGCGAGCTCGTCGACCTGTTGGTCGGTGAGCGGCGCAGCCTGATGGTCGTCGGTGACGACGCGCAGTCGATCTACTCGTGGCGCGGGGCGGACATGGAGCACATCCTCGGGTTTGGCCAGCGCTATGCGGGGGCCAAGGTTTACAAGATTGAGACAAACTACCGCAGCGTGCCGGAGATCCTGGAGCTCTCCAACGCGGCCATCCGGGCTAACACCGGACGGATAGAAAAGGACCTGCGCTCGTCGCGCGAGGCGGCGGCGATGTTGCCCGCGCTGGTGCCGGTGGCCGACCCGCGGGCCCAGGCGGCCTTTGTCGCCCAGCGCATCGGTGAGCTGCGCGACGAGGGCGTGCCGCTCGAGGAGATGGCCGTCTTGTATAGGGCGCACTTCCAGAGCCTGGAAATCCAGATGGAGCTGACCCAGCGCGGGATTCCCTTCCAGATCACCAGTGGTCTGCGGTTTTTCGAGCAGGGTCACATCAAGGACATTTCCGCCTTCCTACGCTTTGTCACCAACCGCCGCGACGAGGTCTCCTTCAAGCGCATGGCCCTGCTCCTGCCAGGCATCGGCCCGGCCGCCGCCGACAAACTCTGGAGCTCGTGGCTGCGCACCGGCGCGGCCGAGGCGGAGGACGCGCCTGTTAGCTTCGCCGCCCTGCTGGCCTCCTTCAAGCCGCCGAAAAAGGCCGAGAAACACTGGGCCCAGCTGTGCCACACGCTTGACGAGCTCGCCCCCGGCGGCCAACTCGCGCGGCCGTCCGACATGATCTTCAGCGTGCTGGAGGGCGTCTACGACGACTACATGCGCGGCAGCTTCGACAACTACGAGAGCCGCCGCCAAGACATCGAGCAGCTCATGATGTACGGTACGACCTTTGACGACATCCTCGAGTTCCTTGCCCAACTTTCCCTGATGGGCGCGGTGGACGGCGAGCCTAGCGGACGGCGCGAGGAAACCGTTAGCGACGCGGTCACCCTCTCATCCATCCACCAGGCCAAGGGGCTGGAGTGGAAGGCGGTCTTCATCATCTGGCTCGCGGACGGCATGTTTCCTAACAGCCGCGTGGTCGACGGCGGCGACCCTGCGGCGCTTGAGGAGGAGCGGCGGCTGTTTTACGTGGCGCTGACGCGTGCCAAGGACGAGCTCTACCTGCTCTATCCGCAGCTCAATCCGCGCAGCTACACGGGCGACATCATCCAGCGACCGTCGCGATTTTTGGATGATTTTCCCGCCGAGCTTGTCGAGGAGTGGCAGGTCGGCGGTTGGAGCCCGGACGAGGATCCATTCTAGCGGCGGGGTACCGGGGAAGAATTGATTTGCCCAAGTGCGTGGGATGCGGGCCAGAGTGGGGGAGTGAAAGCGACAAAGGTCCTGGCGGAAGCCGCCACGCCGGATGGTGAGCAGCTCATGCTGCTCACCCACGACGGTCAGTACTACCTGAAGGTGAGGGGACTCACGTTGATGAGCACGACCGCGACGCAGTCCGAGCGGCTCATGGCGGAGCTCGCCTGCGATGGGCTTGGGCAGCGGCCGGCGCGGGTGTTGATTGGCGGGCTCGGGTTTGGCTTTACCTTGCGCCGGACCCTTGAGTGCCTCGGACCGGATGCGCAAGTCGATGTGGCTGAACTGCTGCAGGAGGTTGTCGGGTGGAACCGGGAGTTTTTGGGCGAGGTCAACGGAGCACTGTTAGACGAGCCACGGGTCAAAATCCTCGTGGAGGATGTCTGCGAGGTGATTGCGCGCGGTGCGGGCCGCTACGACGCGTTGATTCTGGACATTGACAACGGGCCGGACGCGTTTGTGCAGGGAAAGAACAAGCAACTCTATGACGGTTCGGGGTTTGCGGCGATCAAGCGGGCCCTCAGGCCGGGTGGCTGCGCGGTGTTTTGGTCGGCCTATCAGGACAAGAATTTCATGAAGCGGCTTGGCAAGGCGGGTTTTGCCGTCGAGGAGGTTGGCGCGAAAGCGTATCCGACGGCCAAGCGCATGACCCACACGTTGTATGTGGCGCGGCGCGCATGAGTGCTTGCGCAGGGCGGGATAAACCGGAGATTTAGGTTAGTGCGATCCATCCCGAGTCCGCCGCAGTTGTTCAACCTCTATGAGGCTGGGCGCCTGACGCGGGATGAACTGCATGCCGGGCTCAACCTGCACGCGCGGCAACTTCTTGAGGAAATGGTCACCGACCAGGTCCATCCGGTGCTCGCGGCCATTGAGCGCAAGCTCAGCCAACAGGCCGCCGCCACCTTGATCCGGCGCCACGGCGAGGCGGAAATCCGCGAGATTCTGCGCACGTTGGCGGATGCGCCGGACTTTCCGCCAGGTCGGCTGTTGTGGAATGTTGGGCACGCGGATGTGCCGCTGCATTGCTTTTTGCGCACCCGCCACGAGCCGGTTTTCCGGGTCCTGCGGGTGGATGTGACGCGGCTCACCGCGGCGATTGCCGTTGAGCACGGCGCCGCGCGGGAAAAATCGCTCATCCGCGAGGAATTCTCCCTGCGCCGCGGCCGCTCGGGTACGCTCGTCATTGAAAGCCGCCGGATTGTCAGCCGCTGAGCGCCACGTCCGGCTTGAATGCGCGCCGACATCTGCTTAAGACGTGCCCGGCACGCGCCACGCGGCGCCGGAATTTCCACCTCAAGACAAGCCGCAAACCACCATGGGAAGAGCATTTGAATACCGCCGGGCGTCCAAGGAGGCGCGCTGGGACAAGATGTCCAAGCTGTACCCGAAGCTCGGGAAAATCATCACCATGGCGGCCAAGGACGGCGGCGCGGACCCCGAGGCGAACAGCAAGCTGAAGGCCGCCGTGGCCAACGCCCGGGCCCAGAACCTGCCCAAGGACAACATCGATGCGGCCATCAAGCGCGCCTTCAGCAAGGACGCCGCGGACATCGCCGAGGTCAATTACGAGGGCAAGGGGCCGCACGGCGTGCTGATTTTCGTCGAATGCGCCTCGGACAACACCAACCGAACGGTGGCCAACATGAAAACCTACTTCAACAAGGCTGGCGGCCAGCTCGTCCAGACCGGGTCGCTGGAATTCATGTTTGCGCGCAAGGCGGTCGTGGAGATCCCGAAGACGCCCGGGATGAACCTCGATGAAATCGAGCTCGAACTCATCGACGCCGGCCTTGAGGAGCTCGAGGTCGAGGAGGACAGCGTTTTCCTGTATGCCGACTACACGAGCTTCAACACGCTGACCAAGGCGGTTGAGGATCTCGGCATCGTCGCCAAGAAGGCCAACCTCCAACGCATCGCCAACTCGCCGGTGGAAATCTCCGAGGAGCAGATGCTCGACGTCGAAAAACTCATCGACCGGATCGAGGACGACGAGGACGTCCAGCAGGTGTTCACCAACATCGCCTGATTTCGCCTCCGCACCGGCCGCGGCCCAGAAACCCCGGTTTTTACCCGCAGGGGGCCCATTTGGGGTCTCTCGATAACTTCGCCTAATGTATGTAATGCGGAGTCCGAAACCCATGGGCGCCGTGGGGAGCCACCCCTTCCTTGGACCGGGTTGGTTGGTCTGGCCGTTCAGGCTTGAGCAGCCAGGCGTGCGTCAAAGCGCCACGGGACCGGCTTGCCGACCTTGATCCTTGCCGCATCCGGGTGGCGCGGGTTGATCAGAAAGTTGGCCTCCTCCGGAACGACCACGCTGGGCACGCGCATGGCAAACGACTGCATGCCGCGCAGCCAGTCGGCGCCCAGGCGCTTGAGCGAGTCCGCGCCAGCCGCCAGATTCCAGCCCTGCGGCAGGTCGGCGGGAAAAACCTCACGGATTGGGCTGTCGGGAAACTCGACCTCAAGGATCACCATTGGCATCTGCCGGGCCAAGCGGTCCAAGTGGACCAGCATTTCCAGCGCGGCCAAGGAGCGGGATTCGGCCAAATAAACCACCGGGAGCCCCGGCGGATTCCAACGCCCGCCGTTGATTCGGGCGCCCTCGCCATCCATGGCGCATGGCGCCCAGCGCGGTTTGACGATTCTGAAGGCGCGGATCACGGCTAGAAAAACACCCCGTGTTCCAGCCGGCCAAGGATGTTCTCCACCTCCCGGGCGCCAATCTCAGTGTCCAGATACTCCAATGGTGACTCCCCCTGGAGCGCCACGGCCGGCGCCCGCAGCCACTCCCGCGCCGCCTGCCGCGACTCAAACACCTCCT
>JBILQA010000282.1:0-4115 GCA_044373535.1 Akkermansiaceae bacterium
GGCTCAATCGGCGAGAAAATCCCGCACCACGCGGCCCGGAAGTCCGCCTCGGCGCCCTCAAAACCCAAGTGGCCGCTGGCCTCGGCAATGTAGAGCGCCGCGTCTAACTGGCCGCTCTCGAACGCGTCCTTGCGCTCCAACAGGCGCGCAAAGCGCTGCGGCGCGTCCTCGCAGCCGGGTGCCAGCAGGCGCCCGAGGGAGCCCTCAAAGTCCAAGCTGAGCAGGACGTTGCCGATATCAATGAGGAAGTTCATCGGGCGTTGTGGGGTGGGCGGTCGTGGCGAGGTGGCTGAGGATGAAGTTGGCCGCCGTCGTCGCCGCCGAGGGACGCGCGTGGATCGCCAACTGGCGCTTCATTTCACGCCAACGGCTTGCCTTGTCGGCCAGCAGCCCGCGCACCGCCGCGGTGATCCGCGCGGGCGTGTTGGCTAACAAGCCCGCGTCGATCGCGCGCAGCAGCGCCAGGTTGCCCTCCTCCTGGCCGGGAACCAGGTGGTCGATGATCATCGGGCAGCGCGCCGCGAGCGCCTCGTGGACGGTTGCCCCGCCCGCCTTGCCAACCACCAGGTGGTGGGTGCTCAGCAACTCGGGCACGCGCCGCGTCCAGCCGGTGAGCCGCACCTGCCCCGGGTACTCCGCCTTGAGCTGACGCGCATACCGGTAGAGCCGGCGGAACCGCCGCCCCAACACGATCGTCAGCCGCGCGCCCGGCGCCGCGTCCAACAGCGCGCGCGCCGTGCGGCGGACGTGCGGCCTGTTAGGTGTGGGGAAGTACAGGATGCGCGGCGGCGCGAGCGGCGCGGCGGCGTCCATGGGCGTGAGGGTGGCAAAGCGCGGATGCACCGGGAAGCCGGTTTCCACGACGCGTTCAGGCGCCAGGCCGCCATGGAGGAGCGCCTCACGGGTGCGCCCGTCGGTGACGAGCCAGAAGTCGGTCGCCGCATGGCGCCAGACGCCGTGGATGACCAGCGAGTCGGTCACCACGAGGAAGGTGGGGACCCGCGGCGCGGCGCCGTTTCTAACCAAGCGGTCGATGAAATACGGATAGAGCGGATAGGTTGAGACGATGGCGTGCGGTCGGACCTCCGCGATGAGTCGCGCAGTGGCCTGCTCCGGGCGGTGCATCCACCATGCCTGGCGGGTGAAGTCCATGGAGTCGGCAGTGCGGAACATGCGCCCCCAGAGCCAGGGGGTCAGCGCGGTGATCCAACGGTAGACGGCCTGCACAACCTTGGTCGCCAAGGGAGCGCCAAGCAGGCAGGGGTCCGCCACCTCGACCTGCGCGCCCTGCGCGCCCAAGGCGAGCGCCAGATGCTGGGCCGCGCTGTTGTGGCCTTCGCCAAAGCCGGCGGTCAGCACGAGGATCCGGGGCCGGACAAGACGAGAATGGCTGCCGGTCATCGCCCCGGCACGCTGCGGAAATCCCACTGGCGTGGAAAGCATGAAATGTCGGGGGGTGGGATAGGTCTGAAAGGACTTATTGGACCTCTTCCTTCTCCCACAGGCGCTGGGCGAGGGCGTCGGCGGCGGCGTGGGCCTCGGCTTCCTTTTTGCTTTTGCCGGGGCCAGTGCCGAGCACCGCGCCGCGCCAGATGACCTCCGCTTGGAAGACCCGGCGGTGGTCGGGGCCGGACTCGCCGATGATGCGATAGCTCGGCGCGGTGGGTGCGAGCGCCTGGAGGCACTCTTGGAGCTCGCCCTTGGGGTTGCGCTCCTCCTCGCTGTTAGCCACGGCGGCGATGTCCGCGGCAAACACCCGCATGACCACCGCGGCGGCCGCGGCAAACCCGCCGTCCAGATAGATCGCGCCAATCACGCTTTCCAGGGCATCGGCCAAGGTTGAAGCGCGCTGGCGCCCGCCGCTGGAGTCCTCGCCCCGGCCAAGCAACACATGGGCGCCCAGGTCGATACTCAGGGCAAAGCTGGCCAGCGCGCTGCGCGAGACGAGCTGGGACCGCAGCTTGGTTAGGCGCCCCTCGGGGAAGTCCGGGAAGAGCTGGTACAGGTGCTCGGTTAGAATCAGCTGGAGCACGGCATCGCCCAAAAACTCGAGGCGCTGGTTGTCGAAGTGGGGTTTTTGGGCCTCGTAGGCAAGGCTCGGGTGGGTGAGCGCCTCGGTGAGGAGGAGGGGATTGCGGAACGGGTATCCGAGCTTGGCCTCGAGGGTCTCCATTATCTCGTGGAGCGGGGGATTGCCGTTCCGGCCAGGCGCGGGGCCGGGTGAAAAATGGGAACGGGGGGGAAAAAATGAGTGGGGTGACCGACGGGGATCGAACCCGCGACAACCGGAATCACAATCCGGGGCTCTACCACTGAGCTACGGTCACCATCGGTAGGGGCGCGGACGCTAAGCGCCCGAGCCGGGATTGAAAAGTGGAAAATCATGTCCCTGCGCGGCTTTTTGCAGATCCGGCGGCTCACACGAGCCACCGCAACCGGCAAGCGAGTCGCAATCCCAAGGATGAAAGCGCGAATGGGCGCTTTCTGCAAGGATTTCGCGCCGGGACCGGGTCAGGCGCCGTGGTTGGCAAACCACTCTTTGATGTTCTGACGGTTAAGGAGAAACAGGGTGAGCAGCGCGTAGGTGCAGGCGAGCAGCTGGGAGACGACTGCGCCAATGCTGGTGGCGTTGCCCATGAACCCGCCCATCGACTCGAGGGCGTTGGTGGGAGCGCCGGAGTTGGTCATTATGGTGCTCATCATCCGCTGGGTTGCGGGGCCAACCACCACGACGGCCACCACGGCGCTGACCACCTTGGAGGCAATCGAGGTGCCGGCATAGATGTTTGACCAGCGCAGGGCGTTGCGCGTGCCGCGCAGCAGCTTGATGCCCGCGACGATGAGCAACAACATCAGGACAAGGGTGAACCCGGCGCTGAGCAGGTTGGGCCACAGCGTCGCCTGCTGGAACTCACCCATGATCGCCGGATCCAGCCCTGGGGCTTGAAACTTGCTCATCGCTGAGGTCATGAAAACCGACGCCAGCGTGAAAAACAGCGCCACCACCCCGATGCCCGCCATGATCAGGTGAAGCACGCCAAAGACCGTCAGGATGTTCGGCTTGAACGACGGAACCGGCATCGGGGCCGGCTGCTGGCTCATCGGGGCTGATTGATAGGGAGAATCCTGCATGCGCCGTTGTAGCCGCCGGGGCGCTCCGGTGAAAAGCCGAAAACACCCGCGTGCTGAGCGGCTTGCGGCGCTCACCGTCGGTTTTTCCGGCAAAGTTGGATTTCAGCGTTTCCGCATTTCCGGGTTTGCGCTTTTCTCGGGGCAGATGACGCCCGCCCAACAGCTCACGCTCCTCATGACCGGCACCGCCAAGGTCCACTCGGAAAAAGACCTTGCCGAGAAACTCGCCCTCGGCCGGCCGCTGCGCGTCAAGTTTGGCGTCGACCCGACGGCACCCGACATCCACTTTGGCCACACGGTTGCCCTGGAGAAGCTGCGCCAGTTCCAGGAGCTTGGCCATCAGGCGATTCTGCTCATCGGCGACTTCACCGCCACGGTTGGCGACCCGTCCGGCCGCTCGGCCACGCGCCCGCCGCTGACCCGCGAGGAGGTCCTCGTCAACGCAGAGACCTACACCGCCCAGGCGTTCAAGGTGCTCGACCGGGAGAAAACCGAAATCCGCTACAACGGCGAGTGGTTCCGCAAGATGACCTACGAGGACATCCTGCGCCTCAACGCCCGCGTCACCCTGCAACAAATGCTCCAGCGCGAGGACTTCCGCGCCCGCCTCGACGCCGGCCAGGAAATCCGCCTCCACGAGCTCCAGTACCCGATCATGCAGGGCTGGGACTCCGTGGAACTCCAGTCCGATGTCGAGCTCGGCGGCACCGACCAGCTCTTCAACATCCTCGTCGGCCGCGACCTCCAAAAGGAGGAGGGCCAGCCCCAGCAGGTCGTCATGGTCATGCCCTTGCTGGAAGGCCTCGACGGCGTGAAAAAAATGTCCAAGTCCTACGGCAACTACGTCGGGGTCAGCGACGCCCCGCACGACATGTTCGGCAAGCTCATGAGCGTCTCGGACACCCTGATGGACCGGTACTATCTGTTATTGTTGGGAACCGCGCGCGATGCCTCCCTGCACCCGATGGAGGCGAAAAAGTCGC
>JBILQA010000034.1:0-14334 GCA_044373535.1 Akkermansiaceae bacterium
TCCAGGGGCCAGAGAGGCGAGGACGCTGATCGATGCCGGAGATTCACCGGCCAGAGCCTCAGCGAGCGACATCGGGAGCCGGACAACCGGCAGGGTGTCCTGGCCACATTGCTTGCACGCTTCCAAGGCGACCCGCTGCCACTTTTCCGCCTTGCGCTGCGCCTCGCCGGGCTCAAGGCGCACGACCGTGTGGCGGGTGAGGACCGGCTGGATGACCGCCACGCCAAGCTCAACGGCCTTTTGGACAATCAGATCCATCGTCTTACCCTTCGGGATCGCCTGGAAAAGCGTGATCCGCGGGGTAAGCACCTGAGCCGGCGGGCAGACTTCCAACCCGAGTGAGACACGCGACTTGGCGACGCTTAAAATCGTCGCGCGGGCCCGCCGGCCGGCGCCGTCGAAAACCTCCACCATGTCGCCGCGGCTCGACCGCAACACTTGCGCGCAATGCTTCGCTTCCTCGCCGAGCAGCGCGACGTCGCTCACCCAGGCATCAGGCGGGAGAAAAAAGCGCATCACGGGGCGGCGGGGCGGTTGGGACGGTTAGAGCTCAAAAAACCGGCGAGCCTTGGCAAAGAAGCCTTCCTCCATGGGGGAATTTTCCTCGCCGATGGATTCGGCGAATTCGCGGAGTTTTTCCTGCTGGCTGGGGTTCAGACGGGTAGGCACCTCGACCTGAACCGTGATATGGAGATCCCCGGTCTTGCCGGTGGAAAGGTCCTTGATGCCGGCCTCGCGCAGGCGGAAGGTCGTGCCTCCCTGAGTGCCCGCGGGGATGCGGATGGACGATTGCCCTTTGAGGGTAGGCACCTTGAGTTCGCCACCAAGGGCTGCCTTGGAGAATGGCAAGGGGACCTCGCAGCCAAGGTCGCTGCCTTCCCGGTCAAACACATCGTGTGGCCGCACATGGAGGAAGGCGTAGAGGTCGCCGCCCGCGCCGCCGCGCACGCCTGCGTCGCCATTGCCGGAGGAACGCAAACGGTTGCCGTCATCAACTCCCGCGGGAATGCGGATCTTAATGCGTGTATTCTTCTGCACCCGTCCGTCGCCTTTGCAGTCCGGGCACGGGTCGGCAACCACCTCACCGGCGCCGCGGCACTCTGGACATGTCGCCTGTTGGATAAAGATACCTGATTGGCGGGTAATGACGCCGCGCCCGCCGCATGACGAGCAGGTCTTGGTGCCACCGGTGCTTTTTGAGCCGCTGCCCGAGCAGCTATCGCAGGAGACGAAACGTTCGATCTCGAGCTCTTTGTCGGCACCAAAGGCGGCCTCCTCCAACGAGATCTCCAAGTCATAGCGCAAGTCGCTGCCGCGTTGACGGCTCGACTTCTGCCGCCGCCCGCCGCCGCCGCCGCCAAAAAAGTCCTCAAACCCGCCGCCGCCGCCAAACGCTCCGCCGAAAACTTGGGAAAACAGATCCATTGGGTCGTGGAAGCCGCCAAACCCGCCGCCACCGCCCGAGCTGCGGCCCGCACCTTGAAAGGCCGAATGGCCATAGCGGTCGTACGCCGCACGTGTCTCATCGTTGCTGAGCGCCTCGTAGGCCTCGCCGAGCTCCTTGAACCGGTCCTCGGCCGTCGGATCATCCGGATTTTTGTCCGGATGATATTTGACCGCTAGTTTCCGGTAGGCCTTCTTGATTTCCGCGGCATCGGCATTCCGATCCACGCCAAGGATTTCGTAGTAATCGCGTTTCGCCATGTGCTCGGTTCTTTTTACTCGGCCGCGGGACCGTTGGAAACCACCACGCCGGCAGGCCGCAATAGCCGGTCGCGCAACCTGAAGCCGCGGCGCACCGACCTGAGGATGCGGCCTTCGGGAACCTCGGCGGCACTTTCCTCAGCCACGGCATCGTGCAGGTTGGGGTCAAATTCTCCGCCGGGCTCCGCGGGAACTTCCGCAACTCCTTGGGAGTAAAGGAATTCCTCGAGCTGCTTGCGGACCATGTCCATCCCCAGGAAAATCATTGAGCTGCTGTCCTGGGCGGCCGCTCGCATGCCCATCTCAAAATTGTCAATAATCGGCAAAAGCTCCTCGAGCAGCCCTTGGGTGCCGTAGCGGATCGCCTCCTCCTTCTCCCGCGCCATGCGCTTGCGGAAGTTCTCAAGGTCGGCGGCGCTCCGCAGGGCGACTTCCTTCCACCGTGCTACTTCCTCAGCGAGTGCCACTTGGGGATCCTGCTCATCGGCCGCGGGGGCATCGGGGATTTCCGGAAGGTCGTCGTCCACGGCGTTTGCATCGCTCACATCTGTCATGCGGCAACCAATAGCCCCGCCCCCCGGCGCGTCAATCCCCTAGGAGGGCTTAACGTTTCTCAATGGCCACCAGGGTGATGTCATCCATCTGCGGCGCCCCGTCAACAAAGGCGACCACCTCGCGCTGAACCCCAAGTACCGAGGCCTCTGCCCCTAGCTTGGCGTAGGTGCGGAAGGCATCGATCATGCGCTCGATGCCAAACTCCTCGTCCGCGTCATTGATCGCTTCGCGGACCCCATCGGTGTAGAGAAGCAGGCAGTCGCCGGACTGGAGCTCGATCTCGAAATCACGGGTAATCCTCTCAAACACAGAACCTTCATCGATTCCCACCGCCAACCCCGGGGGCTTCAGGATGGTCACCTCGGCGGTGGCGCGACGGTAAAGCAGGGGTGAATCGTGGCCGGCCCGCGCCATGACCACGCGCCCACCATCGCCATCCAGCACCGCGTAAACCATGCTGATGAACATGTCCTCGCGGATATCCGGAAACAGCTGGCGGTTGACTTTTGCAAGGATCGCCGCGGGGGAATCGCCGGCATCCGACAAGGCACGCAGCACGCTGCGGCACATCGCCATGAGCAGCCCGGCGGGAAGCCCCTTGCCCGAGACATCCGCAATCGCGATGCCGTGGCGGCGCTCGCCGAGATCCAGATAATCGTAATAGTCACCGCTGATGATCCGGGCCGGCACGTTGGTTCCGCTGATCCGATAGCCGGGCAGAACCGGGTTTTCAGCCGGTAGCAAGACCCGCTGGACCTCCCGGGCGGTACGGAACTCCTCCTCAAGCTTGCGCTTTTCATGCGCCTCCATGTGGATCATCGCATTGCCCAAGGCGAACGACGACTGCTCGGCCATCGACTTGAAAATGTCGAAGTCGTTCTTTTTGAATGGCCCGTCCTCATGGTTGCGAGCCACGGCAAGCACTCCGATGTCCATTCCCGCATGCCGCAAGGGTGCCACCATGGCGGCCACATCCCCGCGAAACCCGCTAAAAGCATCCCGAAATGCCTCATGGCTCTTAATGTCCGGTACATGGATCGCTTGCCCAAGCATCAGGCAGTGACCAAGAATCCCCTCGTCCACCCGCACTTGGGCCAGGCGCATGTAGCTCTCGATCGCCCGCGGGTCATTGGCCCCTTTCTGCAGCACATCGAGCGGAAGACCAATGAGCGGCGGGCAATCCTCGGAAATGTACTTCGGCGCCAGCAGGTCCCGCTCGTCGTTGATCAGGTAAAGCGCTCCGCCGCGGGCGTTGACCACCTCCTCAACCCCGTCGACGATCATGTGGTAAAGCCGGCTTGGCGTCGTATCTGTCTCGATCGCCTCGCCCAAAACATGCAGAAAGCTGAACATGCGCGCCTCGCCCGTCTCCAGTGCCTCGCGCTCGCGCCTGATCCGGCCGAGCCGGCGCCGCGAGCGGCGGATGTAGAGGCCAAAGCCCAGCGCCGTTGCCGCCAACAGGATTAGAAGGATCCAATAGTCCATGGGCTAGCGCGCGGTCGCAATCATGAGCGCTCCGATCAGCTGCCCGGCGGTTTCCGGCTCAACTCGGCTTGAAGAACGCTCAAGACACCCTCGAACTTGCGCGTGTTGGTCTCGTTCAACCCGCTTAGCTTGCGATGCGCGTCCAAGATGTGCTCGGCGCGGGAACGAATCGCTGCCGGACGGCTCGTCTCACAGGCCCGCAGGGTGCCACGCGCCTCCTCCATGTGGGCGCTCCATGGCATCTCCTGCTCGTTGATCTTGAGCAGGAAATCCAGCCCCAAGTCCTCCAGCGAGCGCTGGTTGCGATCGCTCGCCGCCACCACATGCACTTGGCCTCCAAACTTCTTGGAGACACTCAAGGCCAAGCCCGCAAGCGTGCCCATGAAGGTGGAGTCCATCCCGCTGCACAGCTCCAAATCCACCACCAAGGAGGGATGGTCGTTGCTCATCAACGTTTCAGCGCATTCCTTGAGCGCCGGGCTCAGAAGGAAAGACCCCTTCCCTTCCGCACGAATCCAGATGAAGCCACCATAGTGGCCTACAAAGATGGCATTTTGAGCTGTCACTACCGAACAAATGAACCCGCAATCAAATCGGGGTCACTATAGGAACCGATTCTTTCCCCGGTCAATGACCCATGCGGGCTTTTTATCCCGATTTCTGCCCCATCTGCCTTGAAATTAACGCCACATGAATGATCGGCGCTGGCCGACAATCTCGTCGCCGCGGAACACCGTTACCTGCCAAGCGAGCACTCGTCCGTTGGTTTGGTAGTCATTGCCGATGATGGCAAATTCACCCTGCCCCGCTTTGGCAGCCGCCGGGAAGGTGTTTTCCAGAGTCAAAACCTTGTCGGTGGTTGCCGCTTGGCGGTACTCGAAAACCACGCGCACCGGAGCACCAGCGGCTGGATTGCGCCAAGAAACCGTGTAGTATTGCCCGAGGCGCAATTTCCGTTCGGCCATACTGACCGCACCAAAAAAGCGCCGCTGCTCCTCGCCCCGCACAAATGGGTCTTGGCTCCGTTCCGCAGAAACCTCGCGCAGGTGGAACTGCTTGACCTTGAGTGCGGGGTCGCCATTGCTGCAGGCGCCAAGGAAGGTCAGTGCCAGCCAGCCGAGGGAGCTAAAAAATCGCATGCGTTCTTGTAATCAAGGGCGCCGGGAAAGCAAAGTGCGTTGTTTCTGCCACCGAATGAACACCACGCCAGCCAGCACGGATCCTGGAATTCACCAGCGCCTTGAGGAATTCATTCTGCGCAAAGGGCTGCGGCGCACGCCCCAGCGCGACGCCATCCTCAACGCGGCCTTTGCCAGTGATGAACACTTCACTGCCGACGAGCTGTGGGATCGGGTGCGGCGGACGGCCACGCGGACCTCACGGGCCACCGTGTACCGGACCTTGGCCCTCATGGTTGAGGCTGGGCTCCTGCGGGAAATCGACTTGGGCGGCGAGGAGACCACCTACGACCCGAACTTCATCGATAAGCCGTCCCACAACCACCTCATCTGCATCGACTGCGGAAAGGTCACCGAGTTTGAGGACCCGCATGCGGAAATCCTCCATGACTGCCTGACGCGGCGGCTCGGGTTTCGGCCGGTCCGCCAGGAGCTGCGGATTGAGGCTTGCTGCGAGACTCTTCGCCACGAGGGCCGCTGTGCCAACTTGCTCGCCGCGCGGCTGCGGGGAAAGCGGATCCGGCGCAAGTAGCCTCACAGGCAGTCCTGCAGCCATGCGAGGATCTTCCCGCGGGTATCGAGCTGGTGAGGGGACACCAGGTGGACATGGCAGCCGCTTACCTCGAGGAGGGTTTTTGGCTCGCCCGCGAGATCATGAAGGATCTCGCTGTGGGCGATCGGGATAAGCGCATCGCCGGTGGCGTGGATGAGGAGCAAGGGGGTCGGCGCCAAGAGCCCGATGTAGTCGCGCGGCGAGAGCTCATCGGTCACAAGCCCGGCGCCAATCTTTCCCCCGAGGCGCAGCGCCATTGCTCGGTAGGAGACAAACGGAGCAAGTCCAACGACAGCTACAAGACCCTCAGGCTTAGTTAGTCCCAACCCTGTGATGGTGGCCGCGGCGCCGAGGCTGTGGCCCAGCGAGACGAGACGCCCGGCGTCCAAATCCTGGCGGCTGGCAACGTAGCGGAACGCTGCCGCCACATCATCCACAACCCCTTGGCGGTCAGGGGACCCCTCCGAGGCGCCATAGCCGCGGTAGTCGTACATGAAGAGGTTGAAGCCCTCATGGATCAGCCAGGCAACGAGGCCAAAGTGATGCCCAAGCGAGCCGGTATTGCCATGGGAGAAAACGATGGTTGCTCGCGCTGGGCGGGGGCCATGCGCGGGAAAATACCAACCGTGGAGGCGGACTCCGCCAGTGCTGAAGAATTCCACGTTTTCATACGCGTAACCCAAGCTGGCCGGCTCCAAGGGACGGTCACGGGTGGGCACAAAGAACAAGGGATTGCCCCCTTGCGGGCCGAGCCATTGGTGGGCGAGCCTGGCCAGAACACCATCATCCTCCTGCTTGGCCAGAAACCGGGAAAGCCCGTCGCGCGTAGCTGGCAGAAAATCCACCGATGAGGATAGGCGCATCCCGCCGCGGCGCAACTTTGGTTAGCGCCGGCGCCCTTGGAACCGCTCGCGCGGATCGCTCTGCTCGGCAGGGGTCTTGCCGTCGTCGCGGTAGCGCAGAATTCCATGGCGGCGAAGGTTACTGATGAATCCGGAGGCGTCCGCGCTTGCCTTCTTGTCGTCGGTGAGCACGCCCAGCAGGCCGCCATCCTCCGCCTTGTCCATCACATTGCCAGCCTTGTGAGCTGCGCGGGAGACATTGGCGATCGCCTCAGGCAGCCCTTTGATGGCAGGCTTGAGGCCTTCAACCTCACTGCTGAGGGTGGCGAATGTCTCCTCCGCCGAGTCAGCCGCCTCACGCACAGCGGCAAACGCTTCGCGCGCCTCATCCATGGTTTTAGGCAAATCTTTGCCAACCTCGTTGAAGGAGTTCGTCGCCTTGTCCAGATTAGCCAGCGAGCTCTCCAGATGGCTGAGATTCGCGTCCGAGAGGACCCGCTTGTTGACCTTGCTGAGCATTTCCTCGAGCTCATCGCTGGCGCCACGCACGTCGGCAAGGGCGCGATCGACCTTCTTCATCGTGTCCTCTGCCTGATTGAAGAGTGACTCGGCACTCTTGGTGACCGCCTCAGCAGAGTCTTGCAGGGAATCCAAGCCGGTGACCCCGCCACCGCGCACCTCCGCGCCCGGTTCGATCCACGCGGTGCTGGATCGATCGTTTGGCGGCGTGATGATGACCACCCTGTCGCCAAGCAGGCTCGCCGAGCCAATCGAGAATTTCGATCCCACGGGGATCCGGACATCGTGGCGGATACTCAATGCCACAGCGACGCGCAGGTCCTTGTTCAAGTTCGGCGCCTTGGCGACGCGGCCAACCATTGCCCCACCCATGCGCACATCCCCGCCTTGGATCACCCCAGAGGCGTCATCAAAGACCACCGTGATCGTGTAATAATCCAGAAACCGGTCACCAATGCGCCCAAACTGGAATATCAGGCCGCCAAGCAACACGAAGCCGATGAGCATGAATACGCCCACAAGCATTTCCGTGTGCTGTTTGCGTTCGGCCATTGCTTAGAATCTAAGTTATATTTCGCCCGGCGAAACGATAAAGTTTGGCGCTTGGTCCCAAGAGCCGCCGGAGTCGCCGGAAATGAACGCGCGCAAGATCGGATCGGTCGTCTTGGCGAAGTCGGCGACGGTTCCAGCCCAATGCATTCTGCCGTCCTGGAGGAAGGCGACGTGGTCGGCGATGCGGAAAACGCTGCGCATTTCATGGGTGACGACGATGTTGGTGATCCCGTGTTCGAGCTGTAAATCCTTGATAAGGTGGTCAATGGTATCAGCCGTCACGGGGTCCAAGCCGGCATGGGGCTCATCAAAGAGCACCGCGGCGGGACGCTCAACGACCGCTCGGGCCAAGCCAACGCGCTTGCGCATCCCGCCGGAAAGCTCGGCGGGCATCTTCTCGGCCGCCTCGCTAAGCTTCACCATGCCAAGGACCTCCTCGACTCTCTGGCGGATCTCGCGCTCGGTGAGCAGCCCGCGCTCGCGCAGCGGGAACGCCACGTTTTCCCACACGCTCAGAGAATCAAAGAGCGCACCGCCCTGGAACAACATCCCGATGCGTCGCCGCACGCTTCCCAGCTGGCGTTCATTATGGCCGCTTAGGTTCTCCCCCTCAATGATGACCTCTCCGGAGTCGGGGGTCAGCAAGCCCAACAAGTGCTTAAGCAAGACGCTTTTCCCGGCACCCGAGCCACCCAGCAGCACCCACGTCTGCCCGCGGCCAATCATCAGATCCAACCCGCGCAAGACTTCCTGATGCCCAAAGCTCTTGCGTAACTCCCGCACTTCAATGAAGGGAGCCTCGGCTTGGGTGGCGGCATTGGGAACCATGGGCACACGGCGGAATGGGCCTCTCAACCCTGCCCGACCCGCTGCGCCCACGCAACCGCATTGTTCCAGCATGAAAGACGTGGGCCGGGGCGGGCATCTACTGGGCGCTCAGCAACGCGCCAAAGCCGCAGAACAGCTTGGAATGCTCAGGCGGGCATGCGGGAGCCGGGCGATCGTCGGCGAGGAAGTGCGTGCAGGTGGCGGCAAAGTCCTCCGCGGTGGTGACGCGGCGGATCTGGAACTCGAACTCCGGATCGAGCCCTTGGGCGATGAAGACGAGGTACTTCTTCATCCGATTGACGTGCCCGTGGGAGTCGAAGCGGCGGGTTTGGCCGGCGACCTCATCGGAGAGATGAAGGATGTAGCCGAGGAGATCTGAACGAGTCACCGGCGCGGGGGCGTGGCCGGCAAAGGCGGCCTTCAGCTGGGAGAATATCCACGGGTTGCGGATAGCGCCGCGCCCAATCATGAGGCCCGCTGCGCCCGTTTGACGCAGGAAGGCAAGACCTGTGGCGACGTCAACGACGTTGCCGTTGGCGATGACAGGACAGGCGAGAACGCTGATGGCATGGGCAACCCATTCTGGATGAACGGGTGTCTGGTAGCGCTCGGAGACCGTGCGGGCATGGATGGAGAGCGCGTCGATGCCATGGCGGCGGAAGATCTCCACGAGGGCGGCAAACTCGTCGGGCGTGTTGTAACCTAAGCGGGTTTTAACGGTGAGGCGACCACTCACCGCATCCCGCAAGGCGCCCAGAAGGCAATCGAGGTGTTCGGGTTGGCGCAGCAGGGCGCCGCCGGCATCCTTGCGGCAAACAATCGGCGCGGGGCAGCCAAGGTTGAGATCGATGCCAGCCACCGGATGTTGCTCAAGGGCTTTGGCCGTGCGCACCAGCGCCGGCACGTCGCGCCCGATCATTTGCGCGAAGATCGGCCGGCCGGTCGGGTTCTCGGTCACGGAGCGCAGGATCTCCGGCTCAAGCCGCGAGTCCGGATGGACCCGGAAATACTCAGTGACGTACACATCCGGCCCACCACGAGCCGCCATGACGCGCATGAAGGCCAGATCGGTGATGTCCTGCATGGGCGCCAGCAGCAGCCCAGGCCGGTCGGGTGGAAGCACGTCGCGCATGGCTAAGCCTCAGAAGGCTCTGCGGATGGCAATCGAGCCAAAGCTAAACGTCGACCCTTGCGACTCGTATTCCTTGGTGCGGAAGGTGTGGGCGTAGCTCAGCTCCCAGTCAGCGAGCCGGACGCCAAAGCCGGCAAAGACTTCCCCGACAAACGGCTCACGTTCAACGTCCGAGGTAAACCCGCCGCGGAACATCGGGCCATCCAAGGTGGCGTCAAAGCCGACGGCGTAGCCCTTGACGCCGAACATCGAGTACAGGGACCAAAACGAGTTCTCCACCCGGTCGTTCTGGAACAGCTTGTGTGAGTAAGCGTTGGGCGAAAGCCGCGGGTCTGAGTATTCGATTGGCAAGTTGAAGCCGATACGCACGACGGTGCCGACCTGGGCTTCGGTGCGGTAGTTGCCCACGCCCATGGCGGTTTCCGTGAACCCGTCGATCGCGAAAATCCCGCTCTCGTATTCCAGCAGCGAAAGCCGCCGCTTCTGGCTCAGGAAGAGGTTGACGACAACCTCGTCAGGAACCTGGTTGTCCCAGCCGCTGAATTTCTCAACCTCTTTGATTTCATGGATGAAGTCCTGGGTCTCCTCCCCATACGCGTGGGGTCCGACGATGCCGCCGCTGAGCGAGACGCTGTTGAGGACATTCTTGTCCTTGGCGTGGAGCGAGATGCCCAGGAGCAGGACGCCCGCGTACGGCCGCTCGTCGAGAATCGGCGCGTAGCTTGTCGGATCCGACGGCGTGAACATCAGCTGCGTCAGCGAGAAACCATAGTTGTAGGAAACCTGCGATGCGTCTTCAAAGCCGGTCAAGCGGCGGAAAGTGTCGATGTTGTTGCCGTCACCACTGAGGTAGCGCAGGAACTGCTGGACGCGCTTAAGCTCCGCAATCGGCCGGTTGCCGGAAATCCACGATAGCCGCGCACCATTGGTGTAGTCCTTGTCCGAGCCGGAAAACAAATCGTTATCCAAATAGAACGTCAGGTAGTCGTCCCCGTAGTTTGGCAGGTAACTTGCCTGCTGGGCAATGGCCAGCGGCGGCGCGGCAGCAACCAAGCCGAAGGCAAAAAGTAAGGGAAGTCTCATAATCAACAGGGGTCGGACGGGGGCGGGTGCATCCTAGCTGTTGGTGAAAGGCAAAGCAAGGATGCTGAAAGAACTTTCCTGCAGGGATTGCTCGCCGCCCCTGCAAGGGCTTCAAGGTTGCGCTGGAATTTCCGTTGGCCATGCTCAGGGCATGGATGAGGAGTTGGCAAGATGCGCAGGCGCCTTGGGGCTGGGTGGCGCGGAAAGGCACATCTTTTTGTGCGCGGACCCGAGCGAGGCGAAGTGCTGTGGGGAGGCGGCCGGGCTTGTGGCGTGGGAATTTCTCAAGCAGCGGCTCAAGGAGCTCGACTTGGCAGGTGGGCGGCATTCTCGGGTGTTGCGGACGAAGGCGAATTGCCTGCGGGTGTGCCAGCGTGGGCCGATCGCCGTGGTTTATCCCGAGGGGGTTTGGTACCACTCATGCACTCCGGAAAATCTCGAGCGCATCATCCAAGAGCACCTGATCGGGGGCCATGCCCTTGAGGAGCTGGTTTTCGCCCGCCCAACAGCGAGCTAAGAGGCGAAAAAATAGCGCGCGCTCTCGAGGATCCCCGCGGCGACTTCCTCGGAGGAAAGCCCTTCGGTGTCGACGGTCAAGTGGGCAGTTTCGGCGTAGTAGGGGGTTCGCACGCTGAGCAGCTCGTGGATCATGCGGCGGGGATCCTGGGTATCCAGAAGCGGCCGGTCGCGGTTTTGGCGCGTGCGCTCGTAGATGACCTCCTCACTGGCCCGCAGCCACACGACGTAGCCGAGAGCGCGCAGCAGGGGCCGGTTTTCCGGCCGCGTGACAATCCCGCCGCCCGTGGAAATGATGTGCCGCGGGATGCCGCTGAGGGCGATTTCCTGCAGCAGGGCGGATTCACGCGCGCGAAACCCCGCCTCCCCCTCCGTGGCGAAAAGTTTGGCAATCGGCATGCCAGCCTGCGCCTCGATGTGGGCGTCGGTGTCAATGAGCGGATAGTGCAGGATTTGCTCGAGGCGCCTCGCGACCGTGGACTTCCCGCAGCCCATAAACCCGATGAGCACGATGTTCTTCGGTAGGCGCGCGGTCATTCGGAAAAATTTAAATTCTAAAATCTGATTTCTAAAGGGAATTTGCTAGCAACCTGCGTGCACGAAACCCGAATCATCCAAGCCGAAGACGAGGAAATGGCCGAGGCAGTCCACCAGGCGGTGGCATTGCTGGCCGCAGGGGAGCTTGTCGCGGTGCCAACCGAGACAGTCTATGGGCTAGCTGCGGATGCGTTCAATGACGAAGCTGTGGCGAAGGTTTTCGCGGTCAAGGAGCGGCCGTCGTTTGATCCGCTCATCGTGCACATCGCCGCTAACCGGGACTTGAAGAAGGTAGCCATCGTGCCGCCCGAGATTGAAGAGACGGTTGCCGCGTTGAGTGCGGCGTTTTGGCCGGGACCCCTCACCATCGTGCTGCCAAAGGCCCCGGGGCTCTCTGACTTGGTCACTGCGGGCCTGCCAACTGTGGCGGTGCGGATGAGCGCCAACCCGATTTTCCGTAAGATCGGCAAAGAGTTCGGCAGCCCGATCGCCGCGCCAAGTGCCAATCGCTTTGGGCGCATCAGCCCGACGTCGGCCAGCGCAGTCATCAAGGAGCTTGGCGGGCGGATCCCGCTCGTCATCGACGGCGGGGCCTGTCGCGACGGGCTGGAAAGCACCATCATCCGCATCGAAGCGGGGGAAAAACGGCCGGTTTTCCAGATCCTGCGCGCCGGACCGATCAGCAAGGAAGACCTGCAAAAGCACGGCAAGGTGGTGAAAATCCGGGAGCGCGACGCGGCCAGCAAGCCCGAGGTCCCTGGCCAGCTGCCAAGCCATTACGCGCCAACGACGCCTTTGTTGATCTTCGACAAGCCGGAGGACTTCCAGCCGGAGCCCGGCAAGCGCTATGGGCTCATCAGCTATCGCAGCTGGACCAAGGACGGCTACATCACCTTGCACGATTGGGAGAAGGTCGAGACGCTCAGCTCCGGGTCCGGCAAGCTGGTGGAGGCCGCCGTGCGGTTCTTCCATGTGCTCCGCACGATGGATGAGGCGGAGCTGGATTTCATTGTCGCCGAGCCGGTTGCGGATACCGGTCTGGGCGTCGCGATCAACGAGCGGCTGCGCCGCGCCGCCGCCAAATAAGCAGCCATGTCTGATGCCAAGGCCACCGGGCGGGTCAGTGCCGCCGTCATGCTTAGCCGCATCCTCGGGCTGGCGCGCGAGATGGTATTTGCCGGCATTTTCGGCGGTAGCCGGTGGGTGGACGGGTTCTACCTCGCGTTCCGGGTACCCAACCTGCTACGCGATTTGTTTGCCGAAGGGGCGCTCTCGCAGGCCTTCGTGACGGTTTTCTCGAAGAAGGTGAAAGCCGAGGGGCCGGATGCGGCGTGGCCGCTGGCCAACCAGATGCTATCGCTGGCGACGGTATTCATGAGCGCCATCACGGTGCTCGGCATCATTCTGGCACCATGGCTCGTGGACGTGCTCACCGCCTTGTCGCGCAGCGGGGCGACCGCGCGCCAATTCGATCCTGACGAGGTTGCCTTCATCGTGACGATGGTGCGCATCATGTACCCGTTCATCCTGCTGGTCAGCCTGTCGGCGCTGGTGATGGGGATGCTCAATGCGCGCGGGGTGTTTGGTGTCCCGGCCCTCGCGTCCTGCTTTTTCAACCTTGGCTCCATGGCGGGCGGCGTCCTCATCGGCTGGATGCTCGATCCCCACTGGGGGCCGCGCAGCCTGCTGGGCTTTAGCATTGGCGTGCTCATTGGCGGGGTCGCCCAGTTGGTGGTGCAGTTTCCCGCATTGAGGCGCGTCGGGTTCCGCTTCCGCGCGACTTTCAACTGGCGTGGCGAAGGGGTGCGCAAGATCGTCCAGCTGATGGGGCCGGCGGTCATTGCGGCGAGCGCGGTGCAGATCAACGTGGTGGTCAACTCGATGTTTGCCTATGGCGTGGGCGAGGGAGCGGTGAGTTGGCTGAGTTGGGCGTTTCGGCTCATGCAGCTGCCGCTTGGAGTCTTTGGGGTGGCGGTGGCCACAGTGACCCTGCCGGCCTTGGCCCGTGCGGCAGCCGATGGGATTGGCCCTGATTTCGGCCCCACCCTTGGTCGGGGATTGCGCTTGGTCGGGTTCCTTGTCCTTCCCTGCACCATCGGGCTGGTCATTTTAGCCCAGCCGATCATCACCCTGCTCTACGAGCGCGGATCATTCAACGCCCACGACCGGGTGCAAACTGCTCTGGCGCTCCAAACCTACGCCTTTGGCCTGCTATTCTACAGCTGGATCAAGGTCTTGCAGCCGGCGTTCTACGCCATCGACCGGCGCTGGGTGCCGATGCTTGCGAGCTTTTTGTCGGTGGCTGTCAATGCGTTGACCAACTGGATCTTCATTTTCCGGCTCCAGCTTGGCCATGAATACCTCGCTCTCTCGACGAGCATCGTGGCGACCATCAACTTCCTGCTTCTCTATGTCATGATGGGCCGCCACACCCGGCTGGAGAGTGGCCACCTCGCCATCGCGCTTGGTAAGACGGTTCTTGCCGGGGCCGTCATGGGCGGGTTCCTCTGGTGGGCCCGCGGTGCCTACCTCGGCCACCTTGCCGCCGCCAACACCGCCTTGCGCGCCCTTTACGTTTTGCCCATCGTTGGCGCTGGCGGCGCCCTCTACTTCGGCCTCTGCCACCTCCTACGGCTGCCCGAAGCAACCGACTTCATCGCGATCTTCCGCCGGAAAATCGGCTTTTGATCCTGGCCATTGAGCACCGTTTGCCGGTGCGGGTCACTCCGCCTTGGGTGCCAGCTTGGCAACGAGGGCCGAGAATTGGGTGGCATCAGGGACTTGGCCGGCGCCGCAGCTGGCATCGACGAATGCCTCGCTGGTTTTGAGCGTCTTGCCGCTGTACTGGGC
>JBILQA010000310.1:0-3572 GCA_044373535.1 Akkermansiaceae bacterium
TCATCTCCTCGGCGCTGAACAATCCCGGGTTCTCCTTGAGCACCCGCCGGACGAGGCTCCAACCGTTAGCGTGCAGCCCGTCCGAGCCGTAGCCAATGAGCACGTCGCCCTCGGCCACCGTGCGCGGGTCAATCAGGTCGGGTTTTTCGCAGGCGCCGATGCAGAAGCCTGCAAGTTCAATGATGCCTTCCGGAACCATGCCCGGCATCTCGGCCGTCTCGCCGCCCGCCAGAATGCATCCGCAGTCTTCCAGGTAGTCGGCCATGCCGGCGATGAGCCGCGTGATGCGCTCCTTGTCGAGCTTGGCAATCCCGATATAGTCCAAAAACAGCAGCGCGTCCCCGCCGGTTGTCAGGATGTCGTTCACGCTCATGGCCACCAGGTCCTTGCCGGCGGTTTCAACCTGGTCGTATTCCAAGAGCAATTCAAGCTTGGTGCCGACCCCGTCGCAGCCGGTGACGATGACCGGCTCCTTGTAGCTGCTCAGGTCGTAGGTGGCGGCGAACAGGCCAAAGGCACCGAAGAGCTTGCGCTGCTGCTGGGTCCTCCTGACGTGCTGACCGATATCGCCCACGAGGGCGGCTGCTTCCCGGGTATCGACCCCGGACTCTTGATAGGTGAGTTTTCCCGCCATGGCTGCGCGCGGGTTGTAACAGCCAGACCGGGCGCCTCAAGGCTGAACTCACTCCAAGGGAAAATCAGCCGGGGCTAACAATCCCGGCTAACGCAGCTGCTCGACCGCCGCAGCCAGGTCCGCGGCGGTGATTTCCCCGGAAACAAAAGCATCGCCGGCCGCGCGCAGCAGGACAAAGCGGATCGCCCCGCGGGAAAACTTTTTGTCGCGGCCAAGTTTTTCGAGCACCACCTGGGTGCTGATGGTCGCCGGCAGGCGCACGGGCAGGGAGAAATGGTCCAAAAGTGCGCTGATTTGCTCCGCGCGGGCCGCCTCAAGCCCCGCCTTGTCCACTGAGAGCCAGAGGGCGGCGCGCATCCCGAGGGCGATCGCCTCGCCGTGCAGCAGGCTGCCGTAGGGGACCGCGGCCTCGATCCCGTGGCCAATGGTGTGGCCAAAGTTCAGCAGGGCGCGCATGCCGGTGGTCTCAAACTCGTCAGCCTCAACGATGCGCGCCTTGATGGCAATGTTTCGCGCGATGAGCTCGGCGGGCACCTCTTGGGACGCTGGATCGAGCGCCGCGAGCTCGTCGAGCATCGCCGCATCGCGGATGGCCGCGTGCTTGATCGCCTCGGCAAAGCCCTCGCGAAACTCCCGCGGCGCGAGCGTGCGCAGCGTCTCGGGGTCCACCAGCACCAGCCGCGGCTGATGGAACGCGCCTAGCAGGTTCTTGCCCTCTGGCGTGTTCACCCCGGTCTTGCCGCCCACCGAGGAGTCCACTTGGGCGACAATCGTCGTTGGAATCTGCACAAACGGAATCCCGCGGAAGAAAATCGCCGCCACAAATCCCGCCAAGTCCCCCGTCACCCCGCCACCCAAGGCCACCAGGAACGACTTCCGGTCGTGCCCGGCCTCGATCATCCCGCGGCACAAGGTTTCCGCCTGGGCCATCGACTTGCTTGCCTCACCGGCCGGAAACCCATGCACCGACACCTCGCAGCCAGCCGCGCGCAGGCTTGTCGCCACCCGCTGGGCATACAGCGGTCCCACCGTCGAGTCACTCACCAGCGCGCACTTCCCGCTCAAGCCCGCTGCCACGATCCGCTCGCCCGCCGCATCAACGAGCCCCGCGCCCACCAGCACCTGATAGGTCCGGTCTGCTAGATCCACCGAGATGCTTGGCATGCAGCCATGTAGCCAGTCGCCTGCGCCATGGAAACGCGAAAGTTCCAGTGCCGCGGGCAATTTGCTTGGCTAGGCGCCCGGGGTCATCTTTGGCTGCGGCGCCGGCGGGGCTGGCCGTTCGACGAGCGAGTTGAGTTCCAGCGGCCCGTGGACGACGAGCGGCTCCACCGCCGCGCGCGGGACCCACCCGCGGGTCTTGGTGGCAAAGCCAATGTAGGTCCAGTCACCGCGGGTGGCGATGACCTCGGCGAGGCTTCCCGGCGGCGCGCTGATGACCTTCTTGGCCCTGCGGCTTGCCGCTGTGCGCACCGTGGCATCCGCATCAACCACCACCATCTGGTCGCCCACCGCGGCGAAGCGCGCGTCATCCGGGTAGTGGCGCCAGCCAAGCGCGCCACCAAGCGCCAACACCGGGCCAAGGACGAGCAGCGCAATGGCGGTTGGCTTCCACGCCGATCCGCGCGGCGTCAGCAGCAGCGCCAGCACGCCAATGAGAACCAGCCAGCCGCCCAGCAGCAGCAAAGACTCCCAGGTCTCCAGGCTAACAGCACCAATCATCAGCTCGGTTTCGGTGTGCGGCACGACGAGCGAGCCGAGGCTTTTTTCAAGAAAGCGCAGGTTCTGGCGCGCTTCCACGTGGCCCGGGTCCTCTAGCAGCGCACGGCGATAGAAAAGCGCCGCGTATCCCTGCTGGTCTAACCGGTAATAGCAGTTCCCGATGTTGTAGAGAACGTCCGCTGGACAGTCGCCTGTGGGATGAGCTGCCGCAAAGCCCCGCGCCGCCTCGGCAAACTGCCCCTTGCGGTAGGCTGCCTCCGCGTCGGCGTAGCGGCTTTTCAGCGTCTCGGCGGCCAGCCCGCTGCCGGTGGTGAGCAAAAACCCGCCAGCCACCAGCAAGCAGAGCAGCGCATGCCTGCGCAGAGTCCGCAGCACCGCCTGACGCTGTGGCAGTGGCAGCTTTGCGTTGTCGGCTCCATCAGGCAGGAAGCAGCGCCGGTCGCGTTCCGCGAGAATCCCCTTAACCTCCTCGGCGGGGTCGTCGCCAAGCCATGACTCGATGAACTTGCCCGCCGCGCGGTAGAACCCCATCCCATCGGCCGGCGCCTGTTCCACCGCGCGCAGTGCCGCGCGTTTGGCCAGCTCATCGGGATTCTTCACCCAGCGCGGCGCCAGCCGCCGCCCGAGGTAGGCTAACACAAGTCCCAGCGCGATGAGCGCCGGGATCACCTGCCAGCTCCAGTTTGGCAGTGCGGCACCCGGCCGGCGCGTTGCCGCCGGGTCCACCTCAATGATGCTCAGGATGTCGCCCATCTGCTCGCTGGGCATCGGCCGCGCCCCGGCGGAGGGCGCCGCGCCGAGGCCCCCGGGCGTGGCCCCGCTCACTGCAAGCTTGATCGGCTCGCTCAGCAGGATCTTGTAGCTTTCCTCGTCGGGATCGAAATAGACCAGCCGGAACGGCGGGATGAGGGTCTTGGGCTCCAGCGGTCGGATAAGCTGGCTGAATGACACCTCGCCGGTGATGCTGCGCCGTTCCACTCCGCGTTGCCGCGGCACCGCGTCATAGAGCTTCCAGCCGCTGGCATCCAGCAGTTTGGGCACGCGCACGGAGTCCAGGTTGCCGCGCCCGCTGACCGTCAAGGTGACGTTTGCCGGGTCCCCGGCCGTCAGGTTGGTCTCCTCCACAGCGGCCTTCAGCGTGAAGCTGCCAACCGCCTGTTCAAATCCCTTGGGCGCTCCGGCGGGAAGCTCGCGCGCGGTCAACTCGAGCGGCGCC
>JBILQA010000283.1:0-4077 GCA_044373535.1 Akkermansiaceae bacterium
TGCACTACAGGTCCCTCCTCGAACGCGAGGTGTACTGAGGTCTCGCTAGAGGTCTCGTGGCGGTCTGGCCCCGCGACTTTGTGAATGTCTGGATTTGCGCAAGTGGCTATGGAAAGGTGGCGCAACAGAGGTATATTTTGGCATGAAAGGAGGTCGTTTTTTGGCGACATGGTTGGGGGACAAGCCGGTGTTTTATCACTGTGGGTCGCGGGTGGTGGATCGGCGGCGGGTTCTGGGAGAGGCGGAAAAGAGGAAGTTTCTGGAGTTGATGCGGATGACGGAAAGGTTCACGGGCTGCCGGGTGGGGTCTTATTGTTTGATGAGCAACCACTTTCACCTGATGCTCGAGGTCCCCAGGATGCCCGTGGGAGGTCTTTCGGACGCGGAGCTGCTTGAGCGGCTAGGTGCGCTTTACAATCAGATGGTTGTCTCCGGGGTGGCGCGCGAGCTGGAGGAGGCGCGTGCGCCGGAGGTGGTGGACCCGGAGGGAGCGGCGGCGCGGATCCACGGGCGTTACACGTATCGGATGCACAACCTTGGGGAGTTCATGAAGTGCCTGCTGCAGCGCTTTACCCAGTGGTTCAACCGGACGCGCAAGAAGCGCAGGACGGGGACGCTGTGGGAGCGGCGCTTCAGCAGTTCGCTCGTGGAGGACGGGGTGGGATCCAAGGCGGTGGCGGCGTACGGGGACCTCAATCCGGTGCGGGCAGCCATCGTGGAGGAGCCGTCCGACTACCGTTGGAGCAGCTATGGCGAGGCAATGGGAGGCGGAAAGGAAGCGCAGGCCGGGCTGGTCCGGGTGATGCGCGGCGCCCAGGGCGGGGCGGTGGACGGGAGCCTTTGGGAAAACGGAGTGCGAGAGGAATACCGGCGGCTTCTCATGGAGGGGGTGATGGAGAAGTTCCGGGACTGCCCGGATGGACAACGCCGGCGGGTGAGGCGGGGGATGCCCCGGGAAGCCGCCGAGCGCGAGAAGGCACAGGAAGGGAAGATGTCGCTCGGCCGGATGTTGCGCTGCCGGGTGCGCTACTTCACGGCCGGCGTGGCCATCGGTAGCCGGGCCTTTGTGGATGAGGCGTTCGCCAACACCCGGGAGCGGTTCGGGGCAAGGCGCAAGACCGGTGCGCGGCGGCTGCGTGGATCGGCAGCCCCTGCGGCGGGAGTCCTCTGGAGCCTGAGGGACTTGCAGAAACGGGCCTAAGGCCTACCCCGCAATAATCTCGCGGTGCGATGGCCAAATGGATAAATTGAGATTGCGTGGGAAGAGGATTCGCGACTTATTAACCTAGGTTGATTAAATTGGCATCAATTCTGCCACGCGGTTGTGGCATGACCGAATCCGGAGGCGCTTGGCCGGAGGAGGATCGGTGGTCGTTATCAATCGCACCCCAACCCTGAAGGATTGTCATGATTCATCGTCCCGAGGATTCGCAAGTTCGGCTGTTTGAGGACACCAAGGACCTGGAGAGGAGGAAGAAGAAGGGCGCGCGGGCGGAAATAAGTCCGGGCGAATTCGGGCTTCTAACGCCCAAGGGGCAGACGGATGTGAAGACCTTCGTATTGGATACCAATGTGTTGCTTCACGATCCGGGCTGCTTGGGGCGGTTCAAGGAAAACCACATCTGCATTCCGGCCGACGTCTTGGTAGAACTTGACAAGTTCAAGGGTGAGCAGACCGAGCGTGGAGCCAATGCGCGAAGCGTGCATCGGCGGCTGACGGCACTTTTCTCGACGACCGACGACGTGACTCACGGAGTGCCTACAGACGGAGGCGGGACAGTGCGGTTGGTGATTTACGACCCAATGAGTTGCCCGAAGAATTCTGAACAGCTGGAGCGTTTTCACCGGATCTTTGCGGAGCGGGAGCGGATGGACCACCGAATTTTGGCCTGCGCCTTGTTGTTGATGCAGTTCAATGAGCAGGTGGTGCTAGTGACCAAGGACTTGAACATGCAGCTCAAGGGGCGTGCGGTGGGCATCCAATGCGAGGACTATCTGAACGACAAGGTGGAGCCAAGCGAGGTGGCGAGCTACGAGATGCGCAGAATCGAGGTGGATGCCGCTGATTTGCAGCGCTTTGCCAGCTCCGGTGAAATCGCGCTGGAGGGCGATCGACTGAGCGAGGTGGTGCTCAACCAATACGTGCTACTGCATGCCGGGGAGAAGCAGACGATTCCCGCCCGGCTCGACGCTGGTGGGCGCTTCGTCCGACTGCAGATCCCTGAGGTGCTGCGGATCCCTGATGGCCACCACCTTAAGCCGCTCAATCTGGGGCAGAAGTGCCTCATCGATGCCTTGCTCAACCCTGACATCTCGCTGGTGACCTGCTACGGTCATGCGGGGACCGGGAAGACGTTGGTGGCCGTCGCGGCAGGTCTGCATGAGATGTTTAATCGCCGGTATACAGGATTAACCGTGAGCCGTCCGGTGGTTGCCATGGGTGATCAGCTAGGATTCCTGCCGGGATCACTCAATGAGAAGATGCGCCCGTGGTTGCAGCCGATTTACGACTCGCTCGACTTGCTGATGCGGCCGAGCCAGCCGCTGGGGCCGCGGCGTAAGCAAACGCGCAAGGATGGATCAGATGCTCCGCAGAAGCCTTATGAAGCCCTGCTGGAACAGGGGGTCATTGAGGTCGAGGCGCTTTGTTACATCCGTGGCCGCTCGATTCCGAACCGATTTTTTGTGCTCGATGAGGCTCAGCAGCTTACCCCGCAGGAGGCGAAGACGGTGGTGACGCGGATGTCCGCTGGCTCCAAGCTCATCATGGTGGGAGATCCCGCGCAGATTGATAATCCGTATGTGGACAGCCGCAGCAACGGCCTGGTCTACACGCGCAATCGCCTTAAAGGTCAGCCATTCACAGCTCACATCTCGCTCAGCAAAGGCGAGCGCAGCGCCTTGGCGGAAGCCGGCGCGCATTTGATGTAAGCTCGCACATCCGTTGACAGCTCCCAGAGTCCGCATTATGCGGATGCAACACTATGTCATCCCTCACGGTTTTCTCCTGTGCCCTCGCGGGGCTGTTTTTTACCAGCTGTGCTGGACCCGCGGCACCCGTCGAGCCGGCATGGAAGGAGCCGCTGCGTCAAAACATCCACACCTTGGGGTATCGCAACTGGGTTGTCATTGCGGATGCCTCCTTTCCCGCGCACAGCCGGCGCGGGGTGCGGGTTACCTTCATTGACGCGGAAATCCCCGAGGTTGCCGACGCCGTCCTGCAGATTCTTGAGGAAACCGAGACCCTCCAGCCACGCGTCTATGTACCGCGCGAAATGCGCCAGATTGAAAACCAGTATGCCCCTGGTATCGAGGAATTCCGGCCCAAACTGGAAACCGCCCTTCACGGGCGTATTGCCACGGAACTGGAGCAGTCGTCGCTGATGACGTTGTTAGAGGATGCAACGCGCACGTTTGACGTGTTGGTGATCAAAACCCGCACGGCTTTGCCCTACACCAGCGTGTTTCTTGAGCTGCAGCATGGTTATTGGGACGGCGAGGCCGAGATGATTTTGCGCGGGAAGCTCAAGCCGTCGCCGCCGCCGCAGCCCCTGCATGGACCGCCGCCTGTGGCAGTGCCGGCTGAAGGTGCAGCGCCGCCGCCAACTACGGGTGCGGTGGCAGATCCACTTTCGGTTCCCAGTGTCAAAGAAGTTTCCGCACCATGAGGCCATTGAGAGGGAGCAGCAGTGAAATCCGGGCCGAGCGGGAAAGTGCATGGATTGGCGATGCCGTCTTGGCGCTCTACGCGCGCCAGTGGGTCCTAAGGGAAAAGGGCGCCATGGACGGGGAGACATTTGTCCACTTTACCTCGAACGGATTTCTCAGCGCATTTGGTAATCCGACCAGCGTGGAAGCGAGGATCGGGCGGGCCTTCGCCGATGGGGGACTGGATGCTGCCTTCAAGTGGATCGAGGTCGAGTTGCTCCCGACCTTTCTCAAGCAGGTTCGGCGCAAGGGCCATTGACCGAGGCAAGTGGGCCCCGCAGCAGGCGCGGATGGCTTGTGGCTCATAAGGAGAAAAGTATCAATGGCCGTCGGTCCTTTTAGACGCTTGGTTTTAGACTTTGCCCCCGC
>JBILQA010000284.1:0-4067 GCA_044373535.1 Akkermansiaceae bacterium
CGGGCCCCAGATCCCCCTCCTCGGAAAGGTTCCTGCCCTCCCAGAACAAACCGCCTTCCGACTCCGGGTTGAGGCCGGCGATGGTCTTAAGCAAAGTCGTCTTGCCACAGCCCGACGGGCCGACGATGGCCATGAAATGACCCCGCGGAATCGTTAAGCTTACCTTGTCGACAAGGTTAACCGGTTCACCATCCTTGGTGATCGTAAAGGAGACATCTTTTAACTCGAGCACGGGGCAGTGGAATGCAGTTGGGGGTAGGAACGAGAGCAAAAGGGAATCTCTTGCAGCTGACGAGAGATTTCTTGAGACCTCAAGCCCCTCTGCCTAGCGTGCCGTCATGGCCAGACGACGCACACGCAATGCCCGCGGATCCAAAGGGATCCGCTGGGGCCGCATCGGCGGGGGGGCTTTCCTTGCCCTGATCGTCGCCTTCATTGGCGGCTACCTCTGGCTACGCTCATACCTCCACAGCGAGAGCTTCCGGCAATTCCTTGCTGCCCAAGCGGGCGTGCCGCTGCGGGCAAGCGCCTCGTTCACGCCCTTTCGTTGGGACGGCCTACAGCTGAGCACTGAGGCATTTGACGCCAAGGGCGGCCCGCTGGTCACCCGGTTGAGCGCCAACGGGCTCCAGGCCGAGATCGGGCTTGGCGGGGTGGGCCGCGGCGTCTGGGAGCTGAAGACTCCGGCGATTAACCGGCTGATCGTCGAGCTGGATGCCACCAAGCCCTCTCCAATGCCTGCCGACCCGGGCGCCGCATCAACCGATCCGGTCGTGGCGGTGCCTCCGCGCAAAAACTGGCTGGCGAGCTGGGTTCCCAACAAGCTTGCCGCGGAGACCGTCACGGTGAGCGAGGCGGCCATCACCATCAAGCTGGCCAGCGGACCGCTGCGCGCGCTTGGACAAAAATGGCGCATTGAGCCGGGAGCCGCGGCGGGATCGTACCGCATGGCAGGCACCGGCGGCCGGCTCAGCGGGCCGTGGCCGCTGCTGCAGGACGCCAAAGTTGGCCAAATGATCCTGCAAACCCGGCCGGGCTGGCTCTATCTGACCGATGCGGACTTCACCGTCGGCCAGCGGGGGAAATTGACCCTGAGTGGGGAGGTTGGCCTGAACGACTCCAGCTACGGCTTCGAAGGCAGCCTCAAGGACATGAAGGCCGAGGAACTTCTCCCGGCAGACTGGAGAAAGCGCCTGCTCGGCGACCTCCAAGCGAAGTTCTCCGTGCGCCCAGCGGCGGACGGCGCGGTGACCCGCGGCGAGCTGGAACTCAAGAATGCCATCCTCACCGCGCTGCCGATGCTTGACCGCCTGGCTGCCTATGCCGATGTCGAGCGCTTCCGCACCCTGAACCTGCGCACGGCCAAGCTGAAGTTTGTGCGCGAGGCGAGCCAGCTTACACTCAGCGAAATAGAGATTGGCAGCGAAGGCCTGGTGCGGCTGGAGGGGCGCATGGTGATTCGCGGCGAGGCGCTCAATGGGAATTTCCGGCTTGGCATCACTCCTGGGACGCTTGCGCGGATCCCCGGCGCGGAAACCAAGGTCTTCCTCCCCGGGGAACGCGGCCTGCTCTGGACCGAAGTGCGAATCAGCGGGACGATGGCAGCTCCCCAGGAGGACCTTTCCGAGCGCCTGATCATCGCCGCGGGCGAGCGGATGTTTGAGATCCTGCCGGAAACAGGGCAAAAGGCGCTTAAGTTTGCCGGCACCGCGGCAAGCGAGGGCGCCCTTGATCTTCTCAAGGGCGCCATTGAGACCCCGGGGACCCTCATCGAGAACGGCACCAAAATCATCGAGGGCGCCTCCCCAGTCGAAGGCGTCGGCAAACGCCTCTTTGACTTGATCCCGGGACTCGGCCAATAAGCCGCCGCCGTCCGGGGACTTCGGTGCCGCTACTGCACGTTGATTTTACGGCCGCGGCCGGATTCCCACGCCGCCTGGGCGCTTTGGTAGAGCGCGTCGAGCTGTTTCATGTCGGCTAAGCGGTACTCGATCTCCTTAGCGTGGGTGGTTTCGGGGTATTTTTTGGCGACCATGTCGCTCATGTTCTGGCCGACGCCGGCGCGCTGGCCGGCCGCATCGAGCAACTCGCGGCTGCGCTCAATGACCCGCGCCGGGGTGGAAACCGCGCCGCCCTGGCCGGGCGGCTGGAGGTAATAGAAACGCACCAGTGCTTGGCCAATGGTGTCGATGGTCACCTCGGTGACGACCACGGCGCCATCAAGCAGATACTCGTGCTTGGAAATCGAGGTGATGCGGTCCAGGGCGATGGTGATGCTCCCGCCCGGCAGGCTGGCCTGCCAGAACCGGCGGTTACCCTGTTCTTCGTTGGTCTTTTTCGCCGCCGGATCGGTTGGGGCGGCCTCATCCGTCTGGGCGCTCAAGGAGTTCGGCATGGCCACGCCAAGGGCTAACACAAAGGCAGGGAGCAGGATGGCTTTCATAGGGTTATACGGTTCGGCCGGAACGTTGGCAGTCTTTCACGCGGACGTCAAAACATCATCCCCCCTCTGGGCGGGCCAACCTGAAGCATTGCCCCCTGGCATGGAAACGTGCAAGGAACGGCCATGCCGTTTGGAAGGAGCCCGTTTTGCCTGGTCGACATCGAGACCACTGGCCTGTCCCCGGGTGCCGATGAAATCACCGAGGTGGCGGCCATCCATGTCGACGCGCGCTTCGAGGTGGTTGCCGAGATGAGCCGGTTGATCCGCATCTCCCGACCTGTGCCATGGCACATCACCGGTCTCACAGGAATCTCCGATGCCTTGCTGCGCCGCGAAGGTGGCTCGCTTGACGCCGTGCTCGACGAAACGTCGGCGTTCATCGGCGAGATGCCCAGCTTCGCCCACAACGCCAGCTTTGACCGCAGGTTCCTTGATGCCTTTGCCGCCAAAGCCGGCAAGCCATTCCGCTTTCCCCTCGCCTGCTCCATCCCGGTCTTCCGCCGCCTCCTGCCCGGCCGCAAAGGCTACGGCCTCGCCGCCCTCGCCCAAGGCCTCGCCGTCAATGGTCAAGGGGCTCATCGCGCCCTTGCCGACTGCCGCATCCTGCTCGAGTGCCTGCGCCGCGCGCACCAAACGTCACCAGGCGGGAAGTTTTCCGCGGCACCGGAGCGAAGCTCGTGAGCAGGTTGTAGACACATCTTCTGACCTTTGATGGGAATCAGAAAAGTCTCGCCGAGGTCGAGGGGCTCCGGGTGCCAGTTTTGATTCGGCTAGCAGCTCTGCTTTCCCCGCCGAGTCAGGCGCTGGATCTGGCGGTGTTCCTGGCGGCGGACCGTCCGGCGTTGGCCGCGGAGTGGTCGCTGACGCGCGCGGTCCTTGACGAACGGGAGGAGGGGCGATGATTTTCTGGGACAGCCCGGCACTGGTCGCATTGCTCGTCGCGGAGGAGGAGAGCGGCCGGCGGATTGAGAAGTTAGGATCCGACCGATCCGACGTAACTCAATGAGCCTCCCGCCTGACTCAGTCGCCGGTCTTGAGCACCTTGATGAAGGCGTCCTGAGGGATGTTGACGCGGCCGATGGCCTTCATCTTCTTTTTCCCTTCCTTCTGCTTTTCCAGAAGCTTGCGTTTGCGCGAGATGTCGCCGCCGTAGCATTTGGCCGTGACGTTTTTGCCCATGGCTGAGATCGACTCGCGGGCAATGATCTTGCCGCCGATGGCGGCTTGGATGGCGACCACGAAGAGTTGGCGGGGAATGACTTCCTTGAGCTTGGCGGCCAGCTCGCGGCCGCGGAATTCGGCCTTGTCGCGGTGGACGATGCAGGAGAACGCGTCGATCGGGTCGCCGGCGATGAGCATGTCCATCTTGACGAGCTTGGCGGCTTGGTAGCCGGCGTGCTCGTAGTCCATCGACCCGTAGCCGCGGGTCATCGATTTGAGCTTGTCGTTGAAATCCACGAGGATCTCCGAGAGCGGCAGGACGCAGGTGAGCATGACGCGAACGTCGTCAATGGTCTCGGTGTTGTCGACCTGGCCGCGCTTTTCGAGGACGAGCTGCATCATGTCGCCGATGTACTCGGAGGGAACCATGATGAAGATGCGCACCATCGGCTCGCGGATCTCA
>JBILQA010000285.1:0-4055 GCA_044373535.1 Akkermansiaceae bacterium
GGCTGGTGGCGGTGATGCGGCAGATTCCACGGGTGCCGCTGCCGGACGGTTGGAGCACGGGGATGTTGCCGCCGCTGCATGCGGGGATCAATGCGACGGCGGCCGTGGTGCTCGTCGGGGCGCTCGCGGCGATCTCGGCCGGGCGTGTGACCCTGCACAAGCGGCTGATCTTTGTGGCGATGGGCCTCTCGGTGATGTTTTTGCTCTCCTATGTGGCCTATCACCTGACGACGCCCGAAGTGCTGTACGGTGACCTGAATGGCGACAAGGTGGTGGATGCGGGCGAGGTGGAGCGCCTCGGCGGCTGGCGCGGGATCTATCTGCTGCTGCTAATTACGCACATCAGCCTCGCCGCGGTGAGCTTGCCGTTCATCTTGTTCACGTTCATTTCCGGGCTGACCAACGAGTTTGCGCGCCACCGGCGGATGGCCAAGTGGGTGTTTCCGGTGTGGCTCTACGTGGCGGTGACCGGCCCGGTCTGCTACTGGATGCTGCGGCCGTATTACTAGCAACGGCGAAGGAATCGGGCTTGGCGCGGGCGGTTGAAGGTAGCAACCTCAGGGCGCGCCCGAGGTGGCGTTAGACTCTATGAAGATCTTCAGCTACCAGAACGACGCGAGCTTCGTCAAATCGCTGCGCCGCCGCGCTGTGCCTGAGCTCGGTGTGCAGGAAACCGTGGCGGGCATCATTGCCGAGGTCGCCGCGCGCGGCGACGCGGCGGTCGCCGAGTACACTCAGAAGTTTGACGGCTTTGCCCTGAGCGCGGCGGACCTGTTTGTGACCGACTCTGAGCTGCTAGACGCGGAGCGGGCCGTCACGCGCGAGACGCGCAAGGCGATTGAGGCAAGCTTGGAGAACATCCGCGAGTTTGCGCGGCGCAGCCTGCGCAGTGACTGGAGCTATCGCAACGCCCAAGGGGTGGTGGTCGGGGAGCGCTTCACGCCGTTTGAGCGGGTGGGGGTTTATGTCCCCGGGGGCAAGGCGCCCTTGGTCTCCACGGCCTTGATGACGGCGGGCTTTGCCAGTGCCGCCGGGGTGCCGCAGATCCTTGCCGCCACGCCATCGAGTGCCACGGGAGGGGTGAACTCCGCGCTGCTGTTTGCGCTGAAGCAGGCGGGCGCCACCGAGATCATCCGCGTCGGCGGGGCCCAGGCGATTGCGGCCATGGCCTTGGGCACCGAGTTGGTGCGCCCGGTGGACCGGATCTTCGGCCCGGGAAATCGCTTTGTCGTGGAGGCCAAGCGCCAGCTAGTCGGCGCGGTTGCCATCGACCTGCTGCCGGGGCCAAGCGAGATCCTCATCGTCGCTGACCACACGGGGAATGCGCGCTGCATCGCCGCGGACCTGTTAGCCCAGGCCGAGCACGGCGGCGACAGCGTGGTGGGATTCATCAGCACGTCCATGGAGCTCATTGGGGCGGTGGCGCAGGAGATTGCAGTCCAACTGGCCACGCTGAGCCGCGGCGAGATTATCGGCAAGGTCCTCGAGGACGGGGCGTTTGCCCTGCATGTGCCGGACGTCGCCACGGCGGTTAGTTTGTGCAACGACTTTGCGCCGGAGCACGTGTCGCTCATCGTCGAGGACGAGGCCCACTGGTTGGCGGAGGTGCGCACGGCGGGGGCGATTTATGTCGGTAACGACTCGCCGGTGGCGCTGGGGGATTTTCTCGCGGGACCAAGCCACACGCTGCCGACAGGCGGGTCGGGCCGGTCGTTTTCGGGGATTCGCGCCGACCAGTTCCAACGCCGGACGAGCATCGTGAAGGCAGACCGCGCGTCGGTGGCCGAGTCACTGGCAAGCATCGAGGCGTTTGCCGCCGTTGAGGGGCTTGACGCGCACGGTCGATCCGTGGCGATCCGGTTGGAGGACTAACAACCTAGCGGACCGGCGAGAAGTCGGTGGGCAGCAGGAACGTGGACTTGACGCCATCGACGATGGTCAGCGAGCCGCCAGCGGCGTCCTCGGAGGCTTTTTTCGCCGCGATCCATTCCGGGTCGGCACGGAACGCGTCCCATGAGACGGCGGCGGCCTGGGCATTCTTGTGGGCCAGGAAGTAGACGAGCGTTTGTTTGGCGCCGGACTGCTCGGGGGTGAGTGCGAAGTAGCCAAGGCTGGTCATGCCGTGCTTCTTGAACATCTTCAGCGTGACGTTCTGGAAGCGCGCGTGCAGGGCCGGCAGGAGGTCGGGCATGGCAATGTAGGTGCGCATCTCGAAGACGCGCGTCTCCTTGCCCTCAGGGGCAGGGGGAATGAAGCCCGGGGAGAATGGCGTGGTGGTTAGGAACAGGCTCGTCACCTTGGTCACGAGCTTGCCATTGGCCTCGGAAGCCTTGACGACGGCCTGCCACTCCGGATCGGCGAGGAAGGATTTCCATGAGGCTTCGCGGGCGGCGCGGTCGGGATAGGCCAACAGATAGACGAGCTGGCGCTCTGGATTCTCGGCCGGGACCCAGTAGCCGATGTTGGTCATGCCATGCTTGGTGAAAAGCGCGGTCGTGTGGTCGCGGAAGCGAGCCTGGAGGGCGTCGAGCTTGTCGGCCGGAGCGGTGTAGGTGCGCAGCTCAAAAACCCGGGTGTCAGCGGCCGAGGCGGTGGCCACCGGAGCCGGGGCGGCAAGGGCCGCGGCGCTGAGGTTGGCGAGCAGGGCGGCGGCGAGCAGGGCGGTTTTCACGTCCGCGGTTATCTAGGCTGAGCCGGCTCATGGCAAACAGGAACTGCGCGGCGTCACGTGCGAAAAATCTCGCGTCACGGCCGGTGGCCGTGAAGATAGCCGGGCCATGGAGCGTGTCGCAGTGTTGAATATCGTGGGGCTAAGCCGGTCACTGTTAGGTCCGGCGCTGCCGCGCATCAGCGCTTGGGCGCAGGGCGCCGGAGTGGAGAGCTTCGCGCCTGCGTTTCCCGCGGTGACCTGCACGGCGCAGGCGAGCTACGTGACGGGTGCTGCGGTTGGGAGCCACGGGGTGGTGGCTAACGGTTGGTACGACCGCGAAAGTGCGGAGGTGAGGTTTTGGAAGCAGAGCGACCACCTGGTGCGCGGTGAGAAGATCTGGGAGAAGCTGCGGCGGGAGCTGCCCGGGTTCACCTGTGCCAAGCATTTTTGGTGGTACAACATGTATTCGAGCGCGGACTACGCGATGACGCCGCGGCCGCTGTATCCGGCGGACGGGCGCAAGGTGTTTGACGTCCACACCCAGCCGATGGGTGACCGTGAGGCGGTCAAGGCTGAGCTTGGGCCGTTCCCGTTTCCGGCGTTCTGGGGACCGGCGGCGGGCATCGCGTCGTCGCGCTGGATTGCTGACTCGGCCATGTGGACCGAGCGGCGCTACAGCCCGACATTGAACCTCATCTATCTGCCGCACCTCGACTACGGTCTGCAGAAATGGGGGCCGGGCGCACCGGAGATGGCCGCCGAGTTGGCCGAGATCGACGCGGTGGTTGGGGACCTGTTGGACTTTTTCGCCGCGCGCGGGGTGCGGGTGTTGGGATTGTCGGAGTACGGGATTTCGGCGGTTAGCCAGCCGGTGCATCTCAACCGGCTGTTCCGCCGCGAGGGCTGGCTGTCGCTCAAGAACGAGCTTGGGCGCGAGACGCTGGATGCCGGCGGCTGCGAGGTGTTTGCCGTGGCCGACCATCAGGTGGCCCACGTCTATGTCAAACAGCCGGACCGGATAGAGGAGGTGCGTGCCATGCTTAGCGCGGTGCCCGGCGTGGCCGAGGTGCGCGACGCTGCCACCCTGTGGGGAGACGGCCCGGCGCGCGACCGCGGCGGCGATTTGATCGCGGTGGCCGAGCCGGGCGCGTGGTTCACGTATTATTTTTGGGACGATGATGCGCTGGCGCCGGACTTTGCGCGCTGCATCGATATCCACCGCAAACCTGGCTACGACCCGGCCGAGCTATTCATCGACCCGGCGATCCGCTTCCCGAAGGCCAAGATCGCCGCCTTCCTGGCAAAGAAGAAGCTCGGCCTGCGCGGCCTGCTGGAAGTCATTCCGCTGGACGCCGGGCTGGTCCGCGGATCCCACGGCCGCGACGCGGTCGCCGTGGAGGAACAG
>JBILQA010000035.1:0-14080 GCA_044373535.1 Akkermansiaceae bacterium
CCAGAAAAGCCCAAAGCGCAGTGCGTCCTCGCTTGTCTGCCCCGGCGCGCGGGCAATCATCCGCGAGAAAGCCAGGCTGAACACGCCGTAGCCAAGGTTGAAGGCCAGGCCCTTGACGGAGAGCACCGTCGCGCGCTCGGCCGAGTCAGCCTCGCGGTGCAGGCTGCGGCTCACGGTGAAGCCAAGAAATCCGAGATTGGCCATCAGCAGCATCGAGGGCAGTAGGCCATAGGGCGAAAACTCGGGCACCAGCGCGGCCAGGCCAAGCACAGCGACGACCGCGGCGATGAGCAAGTTCGTCAGCAAGCCAAAGCGCTGGTTCAAACGCGCCGCGACGCCCGGGACAAACCAGCCAATTGCTCCGAAACTCGCGCCAATAAACCCGTAGCTCCATTCCGGCAGGTCAATGAGCCGGTAGTAGCTGCTGGTGATCGTGGCGAAGTTGCGCACGATGCACTCGATGCTCAGGCCAAGGACAATGATGACCAAGGTGCGCGGATGCGTTAACACCCAGTGCGCGGTCTTCATCGTTAGGCGCAGCGCCCCAAGGCAGGACGATGCGACATCCTGATGGCGCGGCCGCGGCGGCTCGACCATCCGCAGCGTGATCCCAAGGCAGAGCACCGCCTGGACAAGCACCAGGGCCACCGGCAAGCGCTGCGCCAGCGCGCTTGTGAGCTGCAGCGGCTCGGGCAAGACCCGGTTGAGGAGCGTCGGGTCGTAGAGCAGGCCGCCAAGAACCATCGCGATGACAAAACCCGCCGAGCGCCAGCGCATCGCTGCCGCCAATACCCGGTCCCACGCTTGCTCGCGCCCATCCTGCGCGAGCGAGTCATAGGCGAGCGCCTCATCCGCTCCGCTGGCCGCCGCCTCCGATAGACCGGAAAAAATCCGGTTGGCGATGCATAGCCCAAACAAAGCCGTCCCGCCACCCCGCGGCGCAAACAACAGACAGGTCATCTCAATGACCATCAGTGCCGCCGCCGCCACCAGCAGCCGCCGCCGCCCGATCGTGTCCGCCAGCGCACCCGATGGCACCTCAAACAGAAAAATCGTCCCCGCCCAGACCAGGTTGAGGATGACAAACTGGTCCAGTGTTAGCCCGAGATCCAGAAACAGGATCGCCAACACCGGGTAATAGGCCCGCGCATTGTACAGCGCGCTGAAAGCAATGAAGCGCCGCGGATTGCCCGCCAGCGAGACGTCGACAGGCCGAGCCGGCATTCCTCTCAGCGCCTGGCTCACGTTAGCGGCAGAGCTTCTGCCAGCGGGTGATCTGCTCGATGACATTGGCGACGCTGGGGGCTCCCGGGTTGGTGCGCGCGGCAAGCGCCCGCTCAAGCGAGAAAACCTCCGCCGCATCCGCTCCAAACGCCGGATCCAGCGCCGGAAAATCCACCTCGTTGAGCGGTGTGGCCGTCTCAATCGCGTGCGCCACCGCCTTGCCCACCAGCTCATGCGCGTGCCGAAACGGCGTGCCGCGCTTCACCAGGTAGTCGGCAAGGTCCGTGGCTAACAACATCGGATCCGCCGCCGCCGCGCGACAGCGGTCCTCGCGCATCTCCATCGTGGAGATCATCTCCGCGTTGACCCGCAGCGCCAGCGAGAGCGTGTCAACCGAATCAAACAGCGGCTCCTTGTCCTCCTGCAAATCCCGGTTGTAGGTCAGTGGCAGCCCTTTGATCGCTGTCAGGATTGCTGTTAGGTTTCCGTACAGCCTGCCGGTTTTGCCGCGCGTGAGCTCGCAGACGTCGGGGTTCTTCTTCTGCGGCATGAGCGAGGATCCGGTGGTGTGGGCATCGGAGAGCGCGAGATAGCCGAACTCGCTGGTGCACCAGAGGATGAGGTCCTCGCTGAGGCGCGAGAGGTGGGCGCCGCACAGGGCGATGGCAAAGATCATCTCGGCGATGTAGTCGCGGTCGGCGATGGCATCCATCGAGTTGGTCGACACGGAATCAAAGCCGAGCTCCTTGGCGATCATTCCGCGGTCGAGATTGATCGTCGAGCCGGCAAGCGCGCCGCTGCCTAACGGTGAGACGTTCAGCCGCCGGCGGCAATCGCTGAGGCGCGACTTGTCCCGCTCCAACATCTCGACATAAGCTAACAAGTGGTGGCCCACCGTGACCGGTTGGCCGCGCTGGAGGTGGGTGTACCCCGGGATGGGGAGAGCGGCGAACTTTTCGGCGCGGCCGAGGAGGGCAAGCTGGAGGCCATTGATGAGGTTGTGGATCCAGTCGATTTGGGCGCGGCAGTAGAGGCGGGTATCGGTGGCGACCTGATCGTTGCGCGAGCGCGCGGTGTGGAGTTTTGCGCCGGCGGGCCCGATCTCCTTGGTGAGGGCGGACTCGATGTTCATGTGGATGTCCTCCAGGGTGGTGGAGAACTCGAAGGTCCCCGCCTCGATGCGCGCCTCAATGGCGCGCAGGCCCTCCTCGATGGCGGCAAACTCATCGCCGCTGAGCAATCCGGCGGCGGTTTGGGCGCGGGCGTGGGCGATGGAGCCGGCGATATCGTGGCGGTAGAGCCGCCAGTCATACGAGATGGACTCGCCGTACTGTTGGACCAAGTCGGCGGTTTGTTGGGAGAAGCGGCCTTTCCACATAGAGAGTCTGTGTTGCTAGAGGTTTCCAACCGCGTGTGCGTGCGGCTCGCTCCGGTTTATATGGCCGAGTGGCCGATGGAACGCGAAAAGTTTCTCCGCTGTTAGTCTGGGATCCCGAGCTGCGCAAGGATGGTGGTGGCGAGCAGAGCGGGGGGGCTTGAGACGTCGAGGCGCACCGCGTCGTTTGGGGTCTCGAGGGTGGCGAACTGGGAGGCGAGCAGCGCGGGCGGCATGAAGTGCTCGCCGCGGTTTTGGCGCTCAAGCAGGCGCTGGTGGATAAGCTCGGGTGGCGCGTCGAGGAAGAAGAACCGAACGCGTCCGGGTGCGGCGGCGCGCAGCGTCTGGCGGTAGGCCTCCTTGAGTGCGGAGCAGGCAAGGAAGAGCGGCGGGCCCTCGCAGGGATGGGAGCGCAAGAGGGTGGCAAGGGTCTCGAGCCAGCAGGTGCGGTCAGCATCGTCGAGCGGCTCGCCGCGGCGCATTTTGGCGATGTTCCCTGCCGGGTGGAAATCATCCGCGTCATAAAAGATGCCGCCCGAGCGCTGGGCCAGGAGCCGGCCGAGCGTGGTCTTGCCCGATCCGGACACACCCATGAGCACCACCAAGGGCGCTGGCGGCGGATGCGGCGGCATGGACGGCTGGGCTAACGGGCTGGGCAAACAAGCGAAGCTAACAGCCGTGGGGCATCACTGCAGGGTGACAGGCGTGCCGACTTTCACCTTGCCGAAGACCATCGGCATGATGGTGCGTGGGCCGCGGATGCAGGCGTGTGATGCTGGGTAGCGCGGGACGACGCCGATATGGTGGCCGATGCCATCCCAGGTGAGGCGCATCCAGTAGGACATCGGGGCGCCAACGAATTTGCCACCCTCAGGGATCAGGTCGGTGCGCATATCGGCATCGGAGGTGACGAGCTTGCCTTCGGCGTCGTAGATCTTGCCGTAGACGTTGGAGGATTTCTCGACGAGTTTTTCGAGAACCTTGTACTCACCCGCAGGTGTTGGATGGGTCTTGCGGCCGGTGGATACTGGGTAATCGACGGCCACCTCATCGCCGTTCATCAGGATGCCGCGCTGCTTGGCCAGGGAGATCACCAGGTGGGCGTTGGAGCCGTTGGTCCGGTCGAGAACTTCCTTGTTCGTCCAGGCATTGTAAGTCTTGGGGTAGCTCGGGTCGGCCGTGAAGTTCTCGTAAGTCCCTGCGGGGAAGGGGTTTGAAATTGAAGTCCCGGGCCCTCCCGGGACCGCTTGCGGCCGCTTGGTGGATGAGCAACTGGCGACAAGACCGGTGCAAGTGACGGCGGTGATAAGAAAGAGTGGGCGGAGCATCAGATCAATCGGGCTAGCCCGCGAAGGGTAGCTTAGCGCACGCCCATGACAAGCCGGGAAGCGCTCGGAAGGGCGAGAATCTCAACGAGTTGTTAGTGCGCCTGGGCGCGGCGCAGGAGTGCCTGGGGCTGCGGGTTGGCGGGGTCGAGTTGGGCGGCGCGCTGGATCAGGGAGGTGGCGGCGGCGTGGTTTTTGTTGGCGTCGAGCCAAAGCTCGGCGAGGCGGCAGAGGGCGGCGGCGAGCTCCTTGGGTTGCTCCGGGGTGAATGAGCGGATAGCGGCGCGCAGTTGTTCCTCGGCGGCGGGTTGTTGGCCGGCGGCGCCGAGAACTTGGCCGTAGGCGTCGAGGAAAGTGGCATCGAGCACCTCTGGTTGAGCGCGGGCCTTGGCGAGGGCCTCGGCCTTGCGGAAAAGGTCTGGCGCGGCGGCCGCGGCGCCAGGATCGCGGGCGGTGGCGATGGCGAGTCTGGCGGCCAAGGCGGGGTCTTGGGGAAAGGTGAAGCAGGCTTTTTCCAAGACCAGCCGTGCATCGCGCGCCTGGCCATCGGCGAGATACTCGTCGGCCAAGGCAAGGTGCTCGCGCGGCCCGCCGCCGCGGATGCGCAAGAGTTCGCTGCGGTGGTGGCGGGCGAGTTGCTTTTCGCCACGGCGTTCGAAGGCCTTTGCCAGCGTCTGATGCGCCAGCGGAAGGTTAGGATCGATGCCGACAATCGCCAGCAGCTCGGCCTCGCCCTCTGGAACCTTCTGGCTGGCAAGCAGGAGGATGCCAAGCCGGGTGCGGATCTCAAGCGACGCGGGATAGGCGCTGGCATGCCCGCGGAGGATGCCAATTGCCTCGTCGAGCCGTCGGGTGGAGCGGAAATAGTCGGCCGCGTCCCTCACCGCGTCGGCGTCGTCCGGTGCCAGGCGGAGGATTTCGCGGTGGATTTTGTCCAGCGAGGTGCGGAACTCGTCGCTGTCGGCGGGAAACAAGGTGTTGGCCATCGGCAGAAGGCCGGCCCAGAAGGCGGCGTTGTCGTGGGGGGCGGCGAGCATGGAGCGGAACAGGGCCAGCGCGTCGGCGCGCCGCTCGGCGTTTTCGTAGAGGCGGAAGAGCCTGACGCCCAGAACCGGGGATCCGGGCGCGCGGAGCAGGGCGGCCTCCAGGGTGCGGATTGCCAACTGTTGGGCGTAGCCGTCGCCCGGCGAGGTTTGCAGGAGGAAATCGACGTAGCCGAGCTGGATATCGAGCCGCTCGGGAAGTCGCTGGGCCGCCTCACGAAACATCGTGGAGGCAGCAACCGTATCGCTGGCCGCGAGCCGCAGCTCGACGGACTTGCGCAACAGGATAAGCGAGTCCGGATCGGCCGCCTGGGCCGCATCATAGGCCGCCTTGGACGCCGCCAAGTCCCCGCGCCCTTCCGCGAGCAGGCCACGGGCGTAGGCCGCCAAGTCAGCGGCCGCAGCGGCTGCGGGCGCCATGCTGGCGAGGAGGATGAGCAGGCGCGCGGTCACTGGTGGGGAATGATCGTAGCTGTGCGGCCGGGGTCAATGCGGATCCTCCCAGGCCCGATTTTCAACCCAGAACCCCTTGGTCGCGGGCGCAAAAAAGGGAACCGACGCGGCTGCGAAGGTTCCTTTTTGTGGCTGGGCACTGGTGGGTGCCCCGAGAGTGGTCGAAGAACTCCGCGCTGCGGAGGACAAGCTTAGGACTTGTAGCGGAGACGCTTCTTATGGCGGTTCTGCTTCATGCGCTTCTTGCGCTTGTGCTTGTTGATCTTGGTCTTCCGGCGTTTTTTAAGCGATCCCATAGGTCGTTCGTGGTTTCTAGGTAATGAGGCGGATCGTCGGGTGACGATGTGGGTTGAGAGGTCAGGCGACGATCTTATTCAGAGGGTATTCAATGATGCCTTCCGCCCCAAGGGCCTTGAGGGCGGGGATAATGTCGCGAACGACGGATTCGTCAATGATCGTTTCCACCGCGACCCATGCATCGTCGGAAAGCGGCGAGACAGTGGGGCGGCGCAGGGAGGGGAGTTTTTCCAAAACGGCATCCAAGGATGAGCGCGGAAGGTTCATTTTGAGCCCCACCTTGTCGCGGGCTTCCAGGGCGGCCTTGAGGAGCAGGGCGAGGCGGTCCATTTTCTCGCGTTTCCAAGGATCTGCGGCGGACACCTTGTTGGCGTAGAAGTGCGGGAAGGAGGTCAGCAGCGTGTCGACGATGCGCAGGTTGTTCGCCTTGATGGACGAGCCGGTCTCGGTGACGTCAACGATGGCATCCACCAGATCGGGCACCTTGACTTCGGTGGCACCCCAGGAGAACTCGACCTCAGCCTTGATGCCGTGGGAATCCAGGTAGCGCTGGGTGATGCCGACGCCTTCCGTGGCGATGCGCTTGCCTTCCAAGTCCGCCGGGGTGCGGATGGGCGAGTTTTCCGGGACGACGAGGACCCAGCGGGTCGGCCGCGCGGTGGCGCGCGAGTATGGGAGTTCGGCAAGATCGAGCAGGTCGACGCCATTCTCGTAAACCCAGTCGTAGCCGGTGATGCCGCAGTCGATAAATCCCTGGCCAATGTAGCGGCCAATCTCCTGGGCGCGGATGACGTAGAAGTCGAGTTCCGGGTCGTCGGACGCTGGGCGATAGCCGCGGGAGGACAAATAGACGGTGTAGCCAGCCTTCTTGAGCAGATCCAGGGTGGAGTCCTGGAGGCTGCCCTTGGGGATGGCGATCCTAAGTGTCTGTGGGTTTTGGCTCATCGCGGCGGGGGCGAGGGTTTAAGGGCCGCCCGCTGCGGAATCAAGGGAACTTTTGCGAAATCCGGCAAAACCGGCCGTCACTTCGGAATCTTGCTGATCGCCCGCTCTGCCTGGGTCTTGACCGCGTCGCTGTGGTTGCCGGTCGTGAAGGATTGGAGGAGCTTGAGGCGCCAGCTACCCGAATCGTTGAACAAGCCGGTAATGACGTCGACCTTTTGCCGGTCGGCATCGGCCAAGGGGATGAGGGTGGGCCAGAGGTTGGCGTTGCTGCTGCGCTCGCGGTTGACTTTGAGGAAGCCGATGGCGGAATCAAACGCCTTGCTGCGCACCATGGAGCCTTCCTGGGTGGTGATGGCGTCGACAAGCACCGGGAAAAACGACTCGTCCGGCCAGTTTTGCATGGCCGCGATGGCGGCCAGACGGGTGGTTTCGTCGCCGGTTTTCAGGGCTGTGGTGATCAGGCCCTTGGCGCCGGGATCGCCGATGTGGCCAAGCAGGCGGATGAGCGACTGGCGGACCAGCGGCGAGCGGCTGAGTTGATAGGCGCTGATGGCACGGCTGCTGAAGCTGGAGGCATCACTGCGCTTGGCGCCAGCGATTGCAGCCGCCACCGCCACGGCCTCTTCTCTGAGTGACCCGCGGTTGACGATGATTCCAAGCATCTTGTCGAAATCGCGGGGATTGGCGCCCTTGCGCGTGGCGCGGATGGCCGCCTTGCCGACGTCGGATTCCGCCTCGCGGTTGGCCAACTCGATGAGCGGGTCGACTGCCGCGGCGGTGGCCCGCGGAGCGATCACATTGTCGAGGAACTCCGCGCGCACCTCCGGCGCCATGGCGCGCCGCGTGGCCGCCTCGACGAGCAAGCTGTCCAAGTCCCAGTCACCTGAGGGGGTGGCCCGAGACAGGGCGTTAAAGATGGCCGCGCGGTTCGTGGTGCTGCCGATCCGGGTGCTGCCATCAAGTAGGCTCTCCGCAAGCGCCCGGGTGAGGGCCACGGGTTGTCCGCTGTCGTTGCGTTCAACGATGCCCGCAATCTGCGCGTCTGCGCGGCTGCTGGCGATCGCGCCAACCAGGTAGTAGATTCCGATGCCAATCAGGGCAAGGATCGCCGCCGAGATAAACAGCTTGGGCCCATTCAATGCCCTCAGGCCGACCTTCTTGGCCGGCGCCGCCGCCAATGCCGGGCTGGGCACCCCGCCAGCGACCGCTCTCCCGGTCGCTGCCGCGGTCGCTGCCGCAGGCCGCGCCACGCCGGGGGCCGCCCCACGGGGCGGCTGGGGCATCGGCCTGCCTGCGGGAGGCGCCGCTGGCGCTGCCGCAGGAGCCGCAACAATGGCCGGCGCGGCTGCCGCCGGGGCTGCTACCGCCGGGACCGCCGCCGGGGCCGGGGCCGGGGCCGGGGCCGGGGCCGGGGCTGCCGCCGCTTCCACCGAGGCACGCAGCGGGATTGAGCCGCTGCGGGAAAGCGGGCTCGTGTGGACGCTTGGTTTGGAGCCTTCCGGAGGCAGCAATGGCTGCGGCGCCGTCTGGTTTCCGGCGAAGCGGTTGGACTTCGTCGTCGAACTCAGCGGATTGCTCACCAGCGGGGCGCTTGGCTGCGGCGGTTCCAGGGGCGCCGTCACAGGGACGGGGCCGCTTGGCGTCATGGGGAACAAAAACTTCGCGCGCGCACCGCCGGGCGCGCCACTGGCGGCCGTAGCGCTGGCGAGCACCGCCGCGGCAGCCTCCTTGTCCCTGCGATCACAGGCCAGCAGGGACTCCATCGCCTGGCGTGCGCTGGTTGGGCGATTCTCGCGGTCGCGCTCGATGTGCCACATCACCCAGTCGGCAGCCCAGTCAGGAATATCCGGCCGCTTATCACGCAGCGGCTCAACCAAGTGCTGGAGGTGCGCGGCCATCACCAGCGCCGCGGAATCGCCCGTGAACGGGTACTCGCCCGTAAGGCAGTAATAATACAGCGAGCCCATCGAATACATGTCCACCCGCTGGTCGAGCGCCACGCGCTCAAACTGCTCCGGCGCCATGAAGAAGATCGAGCCAAACACCGCGTCGCCCTGGTCAATGGTCTGCAGCGACGGCTGGCTGGAAAACTTCGCCAGCCCAAAATCCACGATCTTGATCTGAAACTTGCCGGATGGCAGCCAGCTGATCATCACATTGCCCGGCTTGAGATCCCGGTGGATAAGGTTAAGGTCCTGAGCGGCAATGAGTGCCTCCTGGGTCTGCAGGGCCACCTCGCGGAAGTCCTCCCACGTGAGGGTTCCCTGCTCAATGAGCGAGTCAATCGTCCGCCCGGTGATGAGCTCCATCACCACGTAAGGCCCATCGTGGTCCACCCCCGCATCGTACACCGTCACAATGTGCGGGTGCTGAATCGAGGACAGCGCCGTCGCCTCCTTCAGCAGCTGCCGCGTCGCCTCCTCCTGAAACTCGTGGCCGCCATCCGGCAGCACGCGCTTGAGGGCAACCTCACGGTTGAGGTTCTTGTCGAAGGCCCGGTAAACGGCGCCAACGCCGCCAGCTCCAATCTTCCCCCGGATCTCGTAGCGCTCTTCACTCATGGATTGCCTTGTCGAATCGAAACAAACTTCACTGAAAACCCCCTGCACCCTAGGCGCGCAAATCCACCCCGCCAATCCTGAAAGCGGCTGATCCGGTAAAACCGTGACGCCCTGTTGATCCGCCAGCATCCGGATCCACGGACGCTCATTCAGCCGGCTCCCACCCCCTGCCGGCGGTTCATTCTCTCAAAAAAACCGCTGCGAAAGGCGATCCATGCGCCATGTTAGAGGATGCGGCCGGCGTCGGCCCAAAAACAGCAAACAAAACCCTCCGATAAACAAAATGAAAGCACTCCTGGTTTCCGCCCTTAGCCTCCTCGCCGTCACATCCCTGGCCTTTGGCCAGGAAAAGAAGGACATTGTCGATACCGCCATGGCGGCGGGCAACTTCAAGACCCTGGCAGCAGCCCTCAAGGCGGCCGACTTGGTTGACACCCTGAAGGGCGCAGGCCCGTTCACCGTGTTTGCCCCGACGGACGAGGCCTTCGCCAAGCTTCCGAAAGGAACCCTCGACGACCTTCTCAAGCCGGAAAACAAGGCCAAGCTCGCCAATATCCTCACCTACCACGTCGTCTCGGGCAAGGTGATGGCCGCCTCGGCGATGACCCTCGACAAGGCCACCGCCCTTAACAAGAAGGACATCAAGCTCGCCGTCGTGAATAAGGAGCTCACCCTCAACGGCACCGCCAAAGTCGTGAAGGCCGACATCGAGGCCAGCAATGGCGTCATCCACGCCATCGACACGGTCATCATGCCGCCGGCTGAATAGTCACTGGAGGCCCTTTGATGCCCGGGTGTCCAGCGTTCCCCAGTGGAGTGCGAGGCGCCCGGGCATTTTTGCGTCCGCGGGCAGGGGTTTTCTTCTTCATTATTGGAGTCGAGGAGATTACCGTCAGCGGGTGGCACCCATTCCAAATGACTCGCCCCTCGAAGATGAATTAGGCCAGCTGCGCCTGCGCATGGAGGTCTTGGAACTCGGGCATGCGGAGGCGCTGCGGGTTCTGCGTGAAGACGTCTGCCGGCTTGAGGCGCGGATTTCGACGTCCGCGGCGGCGGACCTCCCGCCCCCGCTGCGCGCCGGGCGTCTGAGCGTGGCGGTGCCTGCCGAGCAAGCCGCGGAAGCAGTGCTTGAGGAGCTGCGCGAGGAAACCGCGCCGTTGGCCGCCGGACTGCCCGCCAAGGTGGCCGCCAGCCTCGCGGCGCGAGCCGCCGTCAGGGCGGCGGCCCCCGCATCCGCGGCCGACGAAGTGGTGGCGGCGGCGGAATCCGCGGAATTTCGCCTCGGGAGGATATGGTTTGTGCGCATTGGGGTGGTGTTGCTGCTCACCGGGCTGGTTTTGCTGGGCAACTACGCCTACGAAAACTGGATCCGCGACCTGCCGGCGTGGGCGCGCTTGCTCAAGCTGTACCTTTTCGCGGGAATCCTCGTGGAGGGCGGTCGGCGCCTCGCCCGGCGCAGCGGACTGGAGCAGTATGGCGAGGTGGTCATGGCCGGCGGGCTGGCGTTTTTCTATTATTGCACCTTTGCCGCCCATCATGTGGACCGCTTGCGGGTGATTGAGAGCCCGGTGCTGGCGGGGGTGCTGTTGTTTGGCGCGGCCAGCGCGGTTGGGGCGGTCTCCTGGCTGCGCCAGGCGAGGATCACCGCGGTGCTAGCGGTGCTGTTGGCCTCGTACGCGACGATGCTGCAGCCGATCGGTTGGCTGTCGTGCCTCTCGAACGTGTTTCTCGCGCTTGCCAGCGTCACGTTGATGCTGCGTGCTGGCTGGATCGGCCCCGGTGTGGTGGCCATGGCTGGCACCTACGCGGGCTTCTTTGGCTGGCAGATGGTTGGCGCCTCGGGCGGGCGTCTGGACGACCCCGCGGTGCTGTGGTTTCTACCCCCGGTCTGGCTGATTTTCGCGCTTCCCGGGGTCATCGAGCGCTATGGGTCGTCCCTTGGCCGGCGGGGTCGCACGTGGTTTGTGAGCCTCAACAACGCGGCCTTTTTCCTGCAGTTCTCGATGCTTTGGTTTGGCCGTGGCTGGGGCGCTGACTTCTGGCAGGTGGCCGCCGGGTTTGGGGGCGTCCTGCTCACGCTTGGGATTGCCGGGCGGGGTGCGCGCCACGGCTCGCGCGAGGCAAATGTTGCCCAAGGGCTCAGCCTGCTGCTTTTGGCGCTTATTCTGCGTTACGACGGCTATCACCTCGGGCTCTCGCTGGGGATCGCCGCAGTGGCGCTTGCGTTTGGCGCCTGGCGCTTCCGCGGCACCAGCGAGTTTGTTTTTTCCGCCGTCGCCGGCATCCTCGGTGGGCTGCTGCTGCTTGTGGATCTTGGCTCGGTGCCATGCTGGAGCGCTGGGCTGGCCGCGGTGCTCATCGGGGCCGCCTCGATTCTGCTGCGCCGGGCCGTGGACGGCATCCGTTGGCCGAGCGAGGCGCGGGTGCTGGTGGTGCTGGTGTTTGCCGCGGCGCTGGCGGTTGCGGTCATTGCGTGGGCGCTGGAGCTTGGTGACCCTTGGGCGCTTCTGGCCACGGCGGGGATCTCCGGCGGCCTTGGTCTGGCTGCCGCCCATCGCGGGGCCAACCGATGGATGGGGGAAATGCTTTACGCCTCGCTCGCGGCGCTGCTCGTTGCGCTCTGGCCGCTTGCCAGCGTGAAGGATGTCCGTGTCATTGCCGCCGCCGCGCTCATCGGCCTGTTGACCTGCTGGCGCTGGCACCGGGCCCCTGCCCAGGAACTCGCGGATCCCCCCGAAGGCGGGCAAGCAGACCTGATCCTGCCCCCGGCGCTCCCCGCATGGTTCAACGCCGGGTTTGTTGGTCTCGCCACCTGGGTCATGCTTTACCGCTTAGTTGGCGATCTTGACGGCCGGCTCACATGGCTTGCGGTCGCCGCGGCGGGCCTGCTGGCGCTTGCGGTTTGCCTGCGCAGCGGCCGGCTTGCTCCGGTTGCCGGGGCCTTACTCTTCGTCGGCCTGGTTGAGAGCCTCGCCCGGGGCACCGGCGGGCAGCCGTGGTGGCCGGCATTGCTGGCCTGGGGGGCGCTGGCGCTGCTTGCCTGCCGCGGATCCGCCCCGCTGGCGCCCGGCCACCGCTTGGCCGCCGGGGCCATTTTCCGCTGCGCCGGCTTCCTTGCCTTCGCCCTTGCGTGGTTCCGTTATCTGCCCGACGCATGGGGCGATTGGCTCAGCCTCTCCGCCCTCGTTTTGGTCATCCCCGCTACAGCTCTGCGGCGCGGCCTCCCGCGCGAGGCCATTGGTTTCCTTGCCCTTGGCGTCGCATGGCTGGGAGTCTCGAGCTTGACCACGCCGTGGCACCTCGTGCCAGCGGAGACCCTGACGTGGCGCGGATCCGGCGTCGTCCTCAGCCTGCTTGCCGCCACCCTCACCGGACGCCTGCGCGGCCATGCCAGCCCGGATCCACGTCTCGCTGCGCGCTCGGCCCAACAATCCGCCGTCTTCGGCTGCCTCGTCCTGACTTTTTGGGCCACCCAGATGCTCGTCTGGCGCCTCGACTGGAAACTCGTTGCCCTCATGTGGACTGCCCTGGGCTTCGTCGCGGTGACCGGCGGCCTGTGGCAGCGCTCCCAGGCACTCCGCATCTACGGCATTGCCCTCCTTGCCCTCGCCCTCGCCAAGGTTTTCGCCTCGGATGTCTGGGACTTCACCGCCTTCACTCGGGTCGCCTCGTTCCTTGCCCTCGGCATCGCTCTTATTCTCCTTGGCCTCTTCTACCACCGCTTCGCACCACTCCTGAAAAATCTCATCACCCAGAACGACTAGGCAATCGATCCGACGGATCGAACGGATCCGACGGATCACCCCTCCTCAGCCACTTTGCCAAGATAATCTCTTGACTCCGCCGCCCCCACGCGCTTCCTTCTCGCCCCGCGTCACTAGATGCACCCGTAGCTCAATTGGATAGAGCGTCTGACTACGAATCAGAAGGTTAGGGGTTCGAGTCCCTTCGGGTGTACCATTTATAACTGTCTTATTTCCAAGGCTTTACGTGGCGCCCCAAGCCCTCCGGTTGACGTTTGTCCCACGCTCATGGAAGGGGGTGGTGACAAAATGGTGACAAATCGCGGATCTGCATGTGCAACCCGCTCGGGGAGAAAGAGTTCCAAGGGCAAGAAGCGCCCGGGACCGGTGGCGGTGGTGAAATTCGGCTCTTCGGCCGTGCCGGTCTACAAGTCGGACTCGGGCGGCAGGGTGCGGTTCTGCATCGCCTACTACCGCGACGGCAAGCGGCTGCGCCAGGTGTTCACCACCCTTGAGGCGGCCAAGAAGGAGGCGCTCCTCGTTGCGCAACGAATCCAGTCGGGGATGCAGCAGATGACCGACCTGAAGCCGCACCACCGCGAGTCGTTCCTCACCGCCAGCAAGCTGCTCGAGGAAACCGGTCTGCCGTTAGTCGCCGCGATCGAGGACTACGTGCGGGCGCGCCGGATCGCCAAGGGAGAGTCGCTCGCCGCCATGGCAGCGGAGTTCACCCGCCACTTCGGCAACGTGACCCGCGAGGCAAGCGTGCCGGAGGTTGTCGAGCACCTGCTCAAGAGCAAGAAGCAGGACGGGGTGAGCGAGCGCCATCTGGCCCAGCTCCGCTCGGTCCTCAGGCGCTTCGCCACCGCCCACCCGGGTCAGATCCTCGACGTGACCGGTCCGGACATCGACACCTGGCTGCGCGGCCTCAAGGTTTCGCCCAGCTCGCGCAACTCGATGCTCACCTACGTGAAGGTGCTTTTCTCGTTTGCCCTGACCCACAACTACCTCCCCGAGGGTCGCAAGACCGCCGCCGAGCAACTGCATAAAGTGAAGGCCGCAGGAGGCGACGTGGAAATCTTCACCCCGGAGCAGCTCCGCACGATCCTCCACG
>JBILQA010000286.1:0-4026 GCA_044373535.1 Akkermansiaceae bacterium
GCACCGCCAAGGGCCACTGCTTCCTCTCCATGGAGGATGAAACCGGCATCTCTAACATCTTCATCCACCGCCGCACCTTCGAGGCCAACCGCCTCCTCATCGGCAGCGAACCCTTCCTGCACATCACCGGCAAACTCCAACTCGGCGAGGGCAACGTCATCTCCGTCTTCGCCGAAAAAATCCAAGCCCTCGACTTCGCTGCTGCCCTCCCCGTGGAAAGCCATGACTTCCACTAACCTGCGGCTCGCTTGCCGCCGCGGCGCCATCCGCATCACCACGGTCAATACGGAGGCGTTCATTCCAGTCCTCAACCTCCTCGACAAATATTCCGACGTCCCGATGAGCCTCGCCGACGCCTGTCTGGTCCGCCTCACCGAGATCCTCCCCGCCCCACTCCTCCTCACCACTGATTCGGACTTCAAAACCTACCGCCGCCTCAACCGCCGAAAGATCCCCACCCGGATGCCCTGAAACAAACCTCTGGGTCCAATGAAAAAGCCCCGGGCGGAATCCACCCGGGGCCACAGCGCATGTTTCCAGTCGCCTTACTTCTTGTAGCCGTCCGCCACCTTCCCCTCGGCGTCCATCTTGCCGGTGGCCCACAGCAGCCCGCGGCTGACCAGGTCAAGATAGCGCGCATCGCCCACCGTGGCGTTGTTGTGCCCGATGGTCGTGTTGAACACCTTGGTCCCCTTGTAGTCGTTGGTCCAAACCACCACCGCGTCCTTGCCTTCCTGGGTCCCGCCGGCCAAGGCGTGGGCGGTGTCAAAAATGTGCACGTTGTTATAGAGCTCCTCGTTGACCGTCGTCCAGTCCGCCAGCCCTTGGGTGATCGGGTGCTTCTTGTCGCTGAACTTAATCTCTATTGGCTTCTGCGGGCCGTGGCCGGTTGACTGTAACCCGAGGTACTCAAACCACATCGTCGTCGGACCCGAGACACTGAACTTGGTCTTAAAGTCGCCAGATCGGTAGCAGTGCATCGCGCAGTGCAGGTTCACCCCCGGGACGCCCTTTTGATGCGGAGCAAGTACCGCCTTGATGACTTCCTCGCCGGAAATGTCCGCCGCGCATTCATCGTGAATCACGACGTCGTACCCGGCGGCGTAATCGGGATTGCCGTAGATTGGCAACGCCGGCTTGGTGTTCGCGTCGTCCACGTGCACCTGGTCAACCACCGCGTTGATGCGCTCCTCGATGCCCTTCTTTAAAATGTCCTTCTGCGCCTTGTAGTCATGACAGCAACCACCGGTGATCAACAACACCTTCAGCGGCTTGGTCTCGGCGGCGGCAATACTGAGGAGTCCTCCACTCAGGAGGCTAACAAAGATTTGGGTCTTGCGGTTCATTTTGATCTATCAGGTGAATGGGGTTTTTTAGGGAATCTTCTAGCCTCCAACAGACTTCAGCGCGCTGAGGTAGTCTATCAGAGAGACAAACTCTTCCAGCGTCAGCGAGCCCGCCAGCCCTGCCGGCATCATCGACTGGCTGAGCCGCTGCTCGTCCGTGACCTCGGCGCGCTTGACCTGGGTCACCTGGCCGGCGATGTCGCGCAACTCGATAAGGCCGTCCTCCTCCTTGGTCACAAAGCCCATCAGCGCCTTGCCGTCCTTGAGCTTGAGGGAAACCGTCTGGAACCCCTGAGCGACGACCGCGCCGGGTGTTAGCACCGATTGGATCAGATAGTCGCGCTGGAACTTCGCTCCCGCGGCACCAAGGTAAGGCCCCTTCTGCAGCGCCGCGGCGTCCACGGCGTGGCAGGCAATGCACCCTTGGGAAACAAACAAGCGCTCACCGACCGCCGGGTCTCCCTTACCCTTGAGCGCTGCGGCGGCCACCTCCGCGGGCGCCATCTCGGCCACCTTGCGGCCGGCCTGGCTCGCTCCACCGGACGCCTTCCTGGCGGCCTCCGCGGCATGGATTGTCTTCTCGTTGTCGCTCGTGATACCCGCCTGAATCTGCGGGTCGAAACCCGCCGCCTTTAAATCCGCAATCGCCAGGAAGAACCCAACCTCCAGCGGCAGCTCGGCCACCCGCTTGGCCACCTCCTTCTTGGGGTTCTCTTTGCTCAAGGGGCTATTGAGAATCGTGATGAGTGCCTGCCAAGCGACCCGGCTCTCCATGTCGCCGCCGCCCTTACCGATCTGAACCAGCCGCCCCACTTCCTCGCCAAGCTCCGTCGCGTTGACGAAATCCGCCACATGCTTGGCCGCATCCGGATGGGTGCCCTTGTCCAACCACGAAGCGAGAACCTTGATCTTCAGCCCGGTTGCCACCGTGCGCTCCGCCTTGCCCAGCGCACGGTAGGCCTCCATGCGCTGCTCCCATGGGCGGGATCCATCCTTGGCCGCATCAACCAAGATGCTCAGCGTCGCCTCATCGGGCTTGTCCAGGCTCAGCGCCAGCGCCAGCGAGTCGAGCCCGGCAATCTTCAACTTGCTAACTGGTACGCGGTTGGCAGCTAACAGCTCGATGAACTTCGCGCGCCGCTCCTCGGGGATTTTCGCCGAGTAGGTTTCCAACGCCTTGCTGATCCGCGCAGTCGCCTCCCACTCAACCGGGGCATAGTACGGCCCGCGGTCATCCGGGCGCGTGTTCCACCACTCCTTCAAGTCCCATGGCTTCTCTTGGTGATAGAGGCGCGCCAAGCTGCCTAGCAGGCTCTCCAACAAAGCTGGATCCGTCGCCTTGGCGGCCATGGCCAAGAGCGCGTCGGTAACCTCCGCGCCGTGGATCTCCTGCAGCGCACGCAGCGCCACGGTGCGCGTGGCCGGATCGGCCACCGCGGCCAGGCAGGCTGCCGTGGGCTTGATGGCCACCAGCGCCTTGATGCCCACATGCGGCACAATGCGGTTTTCCCCGGCGCCGAGTCCCGTGCGGTCCAAATTCCAGTTCGTGGCTGCGGCCAGAATGGCCGGCGCCGCCTGGGTCGCGCCGAGGCGGGCCAAGCCGTTGAGCGCCTGCACTTGGACCCGCGGGTTCGGGTCCTTCAGGCCCTTCACAAAGGGCTCCAGCGGAACTCCCTGCAACTGGGTCTTGCGGTCAGCTAACGCCCGCAACGCATACTCGCGCACCGCCGCGTCCTCGGTGAGGGCCACCAGCACCTTGGTGCTCGCCGCGCCATAGAGTTGCTTGAAGGTGAAAATCGCCGCCACCCGCTTGTAGAGGTGCGCCCGGCCATCCTTCGCCAGAGCCACCAGGCTGTCGGCAAAAACCTTCTTCTCCCCGCGCGCCAAAATCTCGCGCTGCGCTTCAAGCCGCATCACCGCGCTGTCCGAGCCGATCTGTTGGACCAGGTCGGCGTCGTCAAACTCATTGAGCTTCGGAAACGGCCGCTCCTTCCAACCCGGCGGCAGCACTTGGTGAATCATCCCCACCTTCTTGCCCGCATCGAACTTGAAACCTCCGTTGCGCCAGTCGGCGAGGTAAACCCGCGACGACCCATCGACGTCAATGTCGATGGCATGCGCCAAATCATGAAACACCTCCTGTTGGACCTTGAAGGTCGCCTCAAATGCCTGCAGCGGGTGGCGCAGCACCTTGCCGGTCGTCCAGTCGGTGGTGAACACCGTGTCGCCAAAGCCGGGTGGGAATCCCGGCTCGCTGAGAAACAATGCCCCCGTGCCCGAGCCGCCGCCGTAGTCGGCCAGCGGCGCCATCGCCTCGTCGGCAAAGTGCTGATAGAGCCGCGGATAGCCATGATTGCCCAACGGCGCGAAGTGGTGAAAGCGCGTGTTCCAGCCCTTGCCGTCGTTGGTGTTGTCGCGGGAAAAGAGATCCAGGGTCGGCGAAATCGCCGTGTCGCAGATGTTGCGCGTCATCACCGCATACGGCTCAAGCTCCGACCCGTCCGGGCGCACCCGCACCACTCCTCCGCCCTGCAGCGTGAAGTGCCCGCCATCCGCACCCTTCGCGTTGGGCATCCCGAAGTCCCCAACAGAAACATACAACCAGCCGTCGATTCCCATCCGCACCCCGTTGGTCGTGTGGTCCGCACCCCGCGGGTGCTCAATGCCCCAGCCAAATCCC
>JBILQA010000036.1:0-14041 GCA_044373535.1 Akkermansiaceae bacterium
CGAGACGTGGGCAAAGCGGTCGAGCTGGCCACGGATGGCCGCATCGATGACCGGATGGCGGTGGCCGTGGATGTTGGTCCAGATCGACGCGTTGCCGTCAAGGTAACGGCGCCCCTGCGCATCGGTTAGCCAGGCGCCCTGCGCGCCGGTGACCACTAACGGTTCGTGGTCCTCCGCGCACCATGGGTCATGGGCGGTGAAGGGATGCCAGACGTGGGCCTTGTCGGCGGCGGGGGTCGGCAGGAGGTCTTCGGGCATGGCGGGTCAGGCAGTCTCCTCGTCCTCCGCGGCGAGGCGCTTGTCGATTTCCTCGATGAACTTGTAGGTCCCGCGCTTGCGCTGGTATTTGCGCCACAGGATGTCGCGGATTTTCTCCCAGTGCTCGCGCGGGATTGGCACGATCTCGTCCCAATCCTCGGCGTTCTTCGGCTGGCGGTAGAGGTTCCAGCGCCCGGCGTGGTAGGTGGCCTTGAAATAAACCAGGCCTTCTTCCTCACGCTCGCGCCATTCATGCTTCTCCATGGCCCAAGACTGACACCCCGCAGGGAATGCGGAAACCTGAAAATCCGCGGCTTGAGTCCGCCGCCGCCGCTGCCATGTTAGTCACTGTGAGATGCGCCGGGCGACTTGACGTTTTGAAGATCTTCGCCTTCCTGGCGGCGACGCTGGCGCTTGCCGCCCTGATCGCCCCCTTGTTGTTCAACTCTGGCAAGGCCTTGGCGCTGGCCGCGGAAGCCAGCGACTCGGCCCTCGTGCGCTGGCTCGGCGACGCCGCGCGCGCGCTCGACTTCCGCGGGTTTTTCGACCGCGCCCTGCTCATCTCCGGCCTGCTGCTGGTCTTCCCGCTCATCCAGTGGCTGCGGCCGGGCCGCGCCGACGGCCACCTCGACGAGGTCCAACAACAATCAGTTAGTGCGGCGGTGCACCCGCGCGCCAGCGTGGCCAAGTACCGCCTGCGCCGCGACCCGCGCGGGCCGCTCAACCTGCTGGCGGGCTTCCTCTTGGGCGCGAGCGTGCTGTTGCTCTTTGGCCTCTTGCTAACCCAGACGGGGAGCTTCTCGTGGCGCCAGGATCTCCACTGGGGCGGCGTGCTGCGCGCGGTCGTGCCGGCGACCTTGTTCTTCGCCATTGTTGGGGAAGTGCTGTTCCGCGGCGTCTTGTTAGGGGTGTTCCTGCGGGCGTTCGGCCCGGTGTTGGCCGTCGGGGTGTTGTCGTTGCTGTTTGCCTTCGTGCACTTTCTGCAACCTGCGGCGGGGGTGGTGGTAGCGGATCCCGCGGCGCGCTGGGCGGGGTTTGTGATGCTGGGCGGCATCCTTGGGCAACTGGCGGACAGCGAGTTGTTGTTGCACAAGGGGGCCATTCTGGTGGCCGTGGGCGTGGTGCTTGGCTACGCGCGGCTGCGCAGCGGTGCGCTGTGGCTGCCGGTTGGGCTGCATGCCGGCTGGGTGTTTGCCATTTTGCTCTTTGAGCGCGTGGCGCAGGCAGCCGAGGGTGCCGACCCGGGCGTCTGGACGGGCGGCTCGCTGCGCGAGGGGCTCGTTCCGCTTGTCCTCATTTCGGCCACCGCGGGACTCGTCTACTTGTTAACCATCGATTATTCAGACGCCACCCCGCAGCGGGATGAGTGACCGCCGATGGTGGCCAGGCCGCGGCGCGCGGGCACTGGCGCGCATCGGCCGGCGCGCCCTCGACCTGTTATACCCGCCCCTATGCGAGCGCTGCGGCGTGGGCCTGAGCGACAACCGCTGGCTCTGCGACGCCTGTGCCGGACACCTGCCGCGGATTGCCGCGCCCTTCTGCGCGATCTGCGGCGAGCCGTTTTTTGGCAACATCGAGAGCACCTTCTCCTGCCCTAACTGCCAGAATGTCCAGCTTGCCTTCGACTTTGCCCGCGCTGCGCTCAATGGCGACAGCGAGGATGCGCGCGCCCTGGTCCACGCCCTCAAATACCGCCGCGGACTCCACCTGGGGCGCGACCTGGCGGCCCTCATGGCCGAGGCGTTCACCGATCCGCGGCTGGCCCCGGCCGTGCGGGAGAAGTGGCCACTCATCCCTATTCCCCTGCACGTCAAGCGGTTGCGTCATCGTCACTTCAACCAGGCGGATGAGCTTGCCAGGCATTTGGGCGGCCTGTTGGGGTTACCGGTGGTCCGCGCGCTGCGCCGCGCGCGCGCCACGCCGACCCAGACGCGGCTCTCGCGCAAGCACCGGCTTGAGAACCTCGCCGGTGCCTTTACCCTGGCACCGGCCGCGGCCAAGCTCAATTCCGCCAGCCGCGTCATCCTCATCGACGACGTGCTCACAACCGGGGCAACCAGCCATGAGTGCGCCAAAGTCCTCAAGCGTCAGGCGGGCGTCGCCCAGGTCGCCGTCGTCACGCTGCTGCGCAGCTAGGCGGACGCCCCCCCGGATCGGTTAGCCGCGGATGGTATTTCCCCTTCTCCTGCGGCGCATCCTTGTCTAGCATCCCGCCCCGAGCGGCCCGCTGCGCCCCCCGCTTCCGCCATCCCGACTGAACTTCCGCCTGAGCTTCCTGACCTCCGACTTTCCATCCCATGGGCATCTTTGACAAACCCCGGCTCCGCAACCAGCTGCGCAAAAAGGACGACATGCCCGAGGGCCTGTGGACCAAGTGCCCGGAATGCGGGACGATGAGCCACTCGTTAGAGCTGAAGCAGCACCACAACGTCTGCCCGTCGTGCCACTACCACTTCCTGCTAGGCTCGGCCGAGCGCATCGAACTGCTTGCCGATCCGGGAAGCTTCGAGGAGACCGACGCCAACCTGATCTCGGGTAACCCGCTGGGATTCCTCAACTACGAGGAGAAAATCGCCATTTTGCGCGAGAAAACCGGGCTCAACGACGCGGTGGTGACCGGCAGGCTAACCATTGGGCACAAGCCGGCGATGCTCGCGGTGATGGATTTCAAGTTCTTTGCCGGGTCGATGGGCTCGGTGGTTGGCGAGAAGATCACCCGCGCGATTGAGACGGCCATCGCCGAGCGGCGTGGCGTGGTCATCGTGTCGGCCTCCTCGGGCGCGCGGATGCAGGAAGGGATGCTCTCGCTGATGCAAATGGCCAAGACCTGCGGCGCGCTCGCCAGGCTCGCCGAGGCGAAACTGCCCTACATCTCGGTGCTTACCCACCCGACGACCGGCGGGGTGACCGCCTCGTTCGCCACCATCGGGGACGTCAACCTGGCCGAGCCAAAGTGCATGATCGGCTTCGCCGGCCCGCGGGTCGTCAAGGAAACCACCCATCAAAACCTGCCGCCGGGATTCCAAACCGCCGAGTTTATGCTCGAACACGGCCTCATCGACGCGATCGTCCCTCGCGACAAACTGCGCGGCAAGCTCGCCCAGCTGCTGACCTACATGATGGACTAGGCCCGCGGGGTTGTTAGGATCGCCATGCATTACCGCGAGGCCATCGACTGGCTGTTTTCCACGCAGCTGTTTGGCATCAAGCTTGGGCTCGAGGGTCCGGCGCGGCTGCTGGGCGAGTTCCGCGCATTTCCGCGCCACGGAGTAAGTGTCATCCACGTCGCCGGCACCAACGGCAAGGGCTCGGTGTGCGCGATGATCGACTCGGTCGCCCGCTCGACCGGGCGGCGCAGCGGTCTGTTCACCTCCCCGCACCTCGTGGACTACCGCGAGCGCATGCGCGTGTCCGGCGAGATGATCCCCGAGGAAACCTGCGCCGCTTATCTCACCGAGCTGCGCGGCCTCGCCGAGGCGTCCGAGGTCCATCCAACATTCTTTGAACTCACCCTGGCCTGCGCGATGCGCTGGTTTGGCGAGCGCGAGTGCGACCTCATCGTGCTGGAGACCGGCATGGGCGGGCGCTACGACGCTACCAACGCGCTGCCCAAGGACGTCGCCGTCATCACCCCGATTGGCCTCGACCACATGCAATGGCTTGGCGACACGCTCGGAAAAATCGCCTTCGAGAAGGCCGGCATCCTGCGCGAGGGCGTACCCGCCGTCTGCGCCGCCCAGCCCGACGAGGCCCGCCGCGTCATCGAACAATGCGCCAACGAGATTCGTGTTAGCAGCCTGGAGTTCGTCACCGCCCCATTGTTAGGTTATGAGCTTGCGCTGCGCGGCGAGCACCAGAAATCCAACGCGGCGCTGGCGCTCGCAGCGCTGCACGCGGCGAAGGTGCCCCTGTTCCACGACGCGGTGCGCCACGGGCTGAGCCGCACGGAGTGGCCGGCGCGCTTCGAGCGCATCGGCGGATTTGAGCCCCCGGTGGTCCTTGACGGGGCGCACAACCCGCATGCCGCCGCCGCCCTGGCGCAGACTTGGGCTGCGGAGTTCGGGCCGGCGCAGGCGACGCTGATCTTCGGCGCGGTGGAATCCAAGGATGTCACCGGGGTGCTGGCGGCGCTGGCGCCGCTGGCGCGGAGAATCTTGTTAGTGCCGGTCGATTCGCCGCGCGGGTTGTCCGTCGCGGCGCTGGGCGAGGCGCTTGGCGGGGTGGCCGACGCGCCCGAGGTGCGTGGCTTTGGCGGCTTCGGCGAGGCGTTTGCGGCGGCCCGGGAGTTTGCCGAGCCGGTGCTGATCGCGGGCTCGCTGTTTCTGGCGGGCCAAGCCCGCGCGCAACTCACCGGCGGCGAGTTCCAGCGCAGCGCCCAATAGGCCCAGTAGGGCCAATAGGCGGCGGCGAAAACATCAATGATTTTCGCAAGGAAGCGCTGGCAATTTCAGCCAATGGGCGGGAGATTGCGGGCCGGCGTGATCGATGTTGTCTATAACCGTGGTCTCTACCTGCCCGCGGCGGATCTCTGGCTGGATCCGCGCGAGGCAAAGCCATGCGCTTTTGTTTCCCACGCCCACTCCGACCACGTCGCGCGCCACCAGACGAGCCTGTGCTCGCAGGGCACCGCCGCGCTCCTCGCCGCGCGCTACGGCATCGCCAGCGAGGGCCTGCAGCCGCTGGGGTTCCACCAACAGATAGAACACAACGGCCACCTCCTGCAGCTGCTGCCCGCCGGCCACATCTTCGGCTCCGCGATGCTTCATGTGACAAGCCGCGAGACCGGCAAGACCCTGCTCTACACCGGGGACTTCAAGCTGCGCCGCGGGCGCACCGCTGAGCTGCCGGTGCTCAAGGCGGCCGACACCTTGGTGTTAGAGACCACCTTCGCCCTGCCGCAGTTTGTGTTCCCCTCGGCGCTGGAGGTGGAGGCGGCGGTACTGCGCTTCGTGCACGAGGCATTCGATGACGGCGACGTGCCGGTGCTGCTGGGCTACTCGCTGGGCAAGGCGCAGGAGGCGCTTGCCCTGCTAACCGAACACGGGATCCCCGCGCGGCTCCACCCGAACGTGGCCGCGATGACCACGGCTTGCCGCGAAGCCGGCTGCCAGCTGCCGGAGCCACGGATTTTCAGCGGCGCGGTGGCGCCGGGGGAGGTCCTCATCGCGCCGCCCAACGCTTTGCGTTCCAAGTTGTTGCGCGCACTGCCCAAGGCCCGCACGGCGATGCTTAGCGGCTGGGCCCTGCTCCCGGGGGCGAAATACCGCTACGGCACTGACGAGGCCATCGCGCTCTCCGACCACGCCGACCACCCGGCCCTCATGGAGGCCATCCAGCGGGTGCGCCCCAAACATATTCTAACGCTCCACGGCTACGCCCGGGAGTTCGCCGCCGAGCTGCGGGCGCTTGGCATGGATGCTTGGTCGGTGTTCGGCAATGACCAGTTAGAGATGCCGTTCGGCGGGCCACGGCGGGTCGCCGCGCGCACGCCGCAGCACGCCCGGCCGGGCAGCGGGCTGGCAAGCTTCAGCGACGTGTGCCAGAACGTCGCCTCGACCAACAGCAGGCTGGAAAAAATCAACCACCTCGCATGGTACCTGCGGGGGCTCGAGAGCGAACCGCTGCGTCTGGCGGCCACCTGGCTAACCGGCCAGCCGTTTCCGCGCACCCACCGCTATCGCGCGGTCCACACCGGAAGCGCCACCCTGCGCCGCGCGCTGCTGAGCCTGCCCGGCGCCACGGAGGCGCGCTACCGGACAATTGCCCTCAGCCAAAACGACTTGGCCCGAACGACCCGGCTCCTCATGGAGGAACTTCTGATCAAGCCCGGCGCCGCGGAACTAGAGGAAATCGATGCCTTCTTCCACCAGCTTGGCGCGGCGACCGGACCGCTGGCCCGCATCGAGCTGCTTGGCGCCCGGCTTTCCACGCTCCACCCGCGCGAGGCCGAGACCCTTGTGCGGCTGCTCACCGGCGACCTGCGCATCGGGCTGAAGGAGGGGTTGTTAGAGGAGGCGCTTGCGGCGGCCTTCGAGGTTCCCGCCCAGGCTGTGCGCGAGGCGCACATGCTCACCGGGGACGTGGGTGCCACCGCGGTGCGGGCACGCGAGAAAACCCTCGCGCAGGCGGCGCTCACGCCGATGGTGCCGCTCAAGTGCATGCTCGCCTCACCCGAGGCGGACGCCGAGTCGGTCTACCAGAGGCTAACGGCGGCGCGGCCGGGTCCGCTGTGGCTTGAGGAGAAGCATGACGGGATCCGCGCGCAGCTGCACAAGAATGGCGACCAGGTGGGGTTGTTTTCGCGCGACCTGCGCTCACTCGGCGAGGAATTCCCCGAGCTGATTGCCGCCGCGCGGTGGATCCCCAGCGATCTGATTCTCGATGGCGAGATCATTGCCCACGCCGAGGGCCGCAAACTCACCTTCTTCGACCTGCAGAAACGCCTTGGCCGCGCCGACGGACAGCAGGGCGACTTGTTTGCCTTGGATCCCGCGGCGCCCGTCGACGTGCCGGTGCGCTTCGTCGCCTTTGACTTGCTGTGGTGGAACGGGGCTGACCTGTTAGCCGACCCGCTGCACGAGCGGCGCGAGCAGCTTGAACGGCTGGGGATGCCGGAGATTTTCCAGCTCACGCCGGTCTTTCAGGCGACGAGCGTCGGTGAGCTTGAGGAGGTTTTCCAGGCGGCGCTGCGGTCCGGGCACGAGGGGGTCATCGCCAAGGACCCTTACAGCCGGTACACGCCCGCGCGGCGCGGCAAGGCATGGCTGAAGTACAAGGGGGTGATGGCCACGCTCGACTGCGTGGTGGTGGCCGCCGAGCAAGGACACGGCAAGCGCAGCGCCGTGCTCTCGGACTATACCTTTGCGCTGCGCGACACGGCCAGCGGTGAGCTGCGCACGCTCGGCAAGGCGTACAGCGGGCTGAGCGACGCGGAGATCGAGGAGCTAACCGAGCATTTCCGCCAAACCACCATCGAGGTCCAGGGACGGCGGCACCTGGTCGAGCCGACGGTGGTGCTGGAGGTGGCGTTCGACTCGATCCAGAAGTCCGTGCGGCACGACTCCGGGCTGGCGCTGAGATTTCCACGGATCAAGGCGATCCGCCGCGACAAGGGGGTGGCCGACATCGACACGCTGGAGGAGGCGCGCGCGCGCATGGGCTAGGGGCTGGCGGATCACTCCGCGGCGGGTGATAATATCCGTGTAATCCTCCATGGGTATGGTTCTCTTGCCCCGCCCGCGGCCGTCGCCGCAGGCCAACCCCTTTGCCGCATGTTATTTACGCCCAGATGGAAAAAAGACGCCAAGCTCCTCAACAAGGGCGCTCTGAAGTTCCTCAACTACAAGCGCGACCTGCTCAAGCCGGACCGCGTCGCCGAAATTGAGTCGCGCCGCAAAGATCTCGCCCAAGCAGTCAAGGCGGGCGACAAGGACCGCGCTGACGAGGCATCGAAGCAGCTCCACGCCACCTGCGAGCGGGCGCTGCCACACGTCCCTCCAACGAACGGTTTGAGCGAGAACATCGAGGTGCTGTTTGTCGCCATTGTTATCGCGCTGGGATTGCGGGCCTACGCGATCCAACCGTTCCGGATTCCGACCGGATCGATGGAGCCGACGCTCAACGGGATCCGCGCGGCGGTGCTCGACCCGCAGGAGTGGCCAAGCGCGCCGGTGCGGTGGACTGAGTGGCTAACAAAGGGGCGGAGCTATGTGGACGTGCGCGTTGACGAGCCGAAAGTCATCGCCGCGGGCGGGGTGCGCGAGGACAACTTCATGCACTTCTTCACGCGCACCTACATTAACTTCGAGGACGGCACGTCGGTATCGATTCCCGCGCCGCTGCGGGTGAGCATGGAGAAGCTGCGCTTGGCACAACACGTCAACTTCAGCCAGGACGGGCGCGGCGGGATCCGGGTGCAGCGCACCGAGGTGGCAGCCGGCACGGTGCTGGCGCAGGGGTATGTCGACAGCGGCGACTTGGTGTTAGTGGACAAGTTTTCCTATCACTTCCGGCGGCCGACGCGCGGCGAGGTGTTTGTCTTCGAGACGCGCGACATCCGCGGCATCCACGGCAGCTCCGGCGAGCAGGCGGGCGGGTCGCACTACATCAAGCGCCTCGGCGGGGTGCCCGGCGACACGCTGAGCATCCAGAAGCCCAACCTGCTGGTCAACGGCAAGGTGGCCACTGAGCCGGGCTTCCGCCGGGTGATGGAGGCCAAAGGCGAGTACGCCGTCAATCCGGGCTATGTGCCGGCCTTGGATGGCCACCGCTTCCCGCTCTCACTGCGCAAGGAGGGCGCGGCGCCGGGCCGGCGGGAGTATGCAGCCCTTGGGGACAACACCGATAGCTCGTTGGATTCTAGATACTGGGGGCCGGTGCCGGAGTTTGACCTCGTCGGCCCTGCGCTGTTTGCCTTGTGGCCGATTGCCACCGGCCACTGGGGATTCATCCGCTAGACCCCGCGCCCGCATCCCGCAAGCAGCCGCTCCACCTGGTCCACGCCCATGGCCCCACCTGACTTTCCCGCCGCGGCAGTCACTCCTGCGTTAGAGAGTGACGCCGGCAGCATCACCCGCGCGGCCAAGTCGAACCTGGCTTTTGCGCTCGCCTGCCTGCCCAAGGAGCGCCGGCGCGACACGGTGACCTTCTATGCGTTCTGCCGAACCATCGACGACCTTGCCGATGACGAGGGCCAGCCGGTGGAGAAAAAAGCCGCCGGGCTGGCGGAGTGGCGCGAGGGCCTCGAGCGCGGGTTCACCAACCCGACATCCCTGCAGGCCGGCGTCGCCGAGCTGCGCGACCGCTATCAGATTCCAACAGAGCTGTTCGCCGAGCTCATCCGCGGCTGCGAAATGGACCTGCATCCCCAGCGGTTCGAGACCTGGGAGGACCTCAGCGGCTATACCCACCGGGTCGCCTGCGTCGTCGGCCTGATCTCCATCCATCTCTTTGGCTGCAAGGACCCGCAGTCCGCGGAGTACGCCGTGGCGCTGGGCCACGCCTTGCAGCTAACCAACATCCTGCGCGATGTCGCCGAGGACCTCGCCAACGGCGCGCGGATCTACCTGCCGCTCGCTGACCTGCAACGCTTCGGCTACTCCGAGCGCGACCTTCTCGACCACGTCCATGACGCGCGCTTCCTCGCCGCCATGAACTATCAGGCGGACCGAGCCGAGGGGTTCTTCCAACAGGCGGGGCGACACCTGAGCGCCACCGATCGAGGCGCGCTGGTCTCCGCGGAGATCATGCGGGAGATCTATCACACCCTGCTAGACAAGATGCGCGACGACGGGTTCCGGGTGTTTGACCGGCGCTACCGGCTATCCCGGCCGCGCAAGCTGGCGATCTTCTCCAAGAAGCTGCTGGGTGAAAAATTCACTCATTCGAGGTAGCGCGCGGCGCTCTATTTGCTAGATTTTCCGCCTCTTCCCGGTTTTCGGGGATTCCCTGCTCTTGCTGCCATGAACCTTCCTGCCTGCCTCCGCCGCGTCGCCTTGCTAGTCGCCCTTCCCGCCATGGCGGTGCTGGCGGGATGCACCCCGCCCTATCCGCCGACGCCGCCGTTGCCGCCGGTGCCATTTGGCGGCGGGACGGTCGATCCCCCGGTGCAACCGCCGGTGGACTATCCGTTAGCGACGCGGACGAGCAACCCGGGGACGGTCATCAGCCCGTTTGCGCCGTACAATGTCATTGATGTGACCGGATTCCAAAGCGGCCAACTGGCGAAGGATCCGACCGATCCGAGCAACCCGCGGATTTTCCGCATTCCCTGAGGAACTCAGGACAGGCCGAAGAGCGCTTTGACCGCCTCGCGCTTCAGGCGCAGTTCACGCCACTCGTTGACCAGGCGGCTGGCTTCGATGACGCCACAGCCGGCGGGCAACTCGATTTGCCCCCCGCTCCAGCTCAGCCCGCGGATGGCGACCACCGCACTGAACTTCTTGCCTGCGAGAAAGCCAAACGGCGCGCCGAAGAAGGCCGGGCAGCCGAGGCGCGCGCGCCATGCCAACAACAACGCCATTGTCTCCGCGGTGCGCGGCAGCGGGCCGAGGGCGGGCGTCGGGTGGAGGCGGCGGATGAGGCTGTCGATGGTCTGGATCTGGGTCGAGTAAAGCTCGACGTCGATGGGGGTGAGGAAGTGGACGATGGGGCCGAGGTCAAGAATGCGGCGGTCCGAGCGGCGGACCATGCCGATATCGGCCAGCTTGGCTAACAACGTTTGGGCGACGTATTCGTGTTCGCGGATTTCCTTTTCATCGATGGCGAAGATCTCGCGCTCTTCGCGCCGCGCGGTGCCGGCCAGGGCCATGGTGTGGAGGCGCCCGGCGCCAAGGGAGAATAGCAGCTCCGGAGTGGCGCCGAAAAATCCCGAGTCGCCGCAAATCCAGCCGTAGCCGGTCATGCTTGGCGGCAGGGCTGAGAGTTGGCGGGTCAGGGCAAGCGGATCGCCGGAGAGGATTTCCCCGGTTTCGACGACGACGGGGACAGTTTTTTCAAACGCGCCGCGACGGATGGCCTCCATGACCTCTTGGAAGACCGCGGCGAAGGGCTCGCCACTCGGCGGCTGCCAGGCGATCTGCGGGGCCGGCGCCGCCGTCAGGTTGAGCACCTCAACGCGCTCAAGCCGCGCGGGGATTTTCCATGGACTGCGGTCGCTCAGCGAGAAGTCGTTGATGTAGAAGGCGGAGGCGCCATCAGTCGGCGGCGTGGCGGACGCGCGGAAGGGCCCGTGGCCGAGCCACCAGCCACCATCGGGATGGCGGAAAAACGCGGTCTCAGGAATGTTGGGGGCGATGGACATTGGGTCGAGCACGAGGCTTTCCTATGGCGCCCACCGCGGCAAGCGCGGGTTTTGCCACTGATGGTGGGAAATGAAGACAAGATGAAGCATTAGCCCAGGGAGGCCAAGGATTCGAAGCGGTGCAGAGAGGTTTTCTAGACACCACAGCGCCGCCATAAGCGATGGCAACCTGCGTATGATGCACTTATTAGCAGAGGGTTCTCCGACAAAGGGTCTGACCTCAACCCGCGCATTCGGAGCGGTGCAGAGAGGCTTGCTGGACACAACAGCGCCGCCATAAGCGATGGCAACCTGCGTATGATGCACTCATTAGCAGAGGGTTCTCAGACAAAGGGTCTGACCTTCGGAGCTGTTTTCGGACGCCGGGGATGATGGGGATTTTCTCAGCCGAAGCTCTCCCGAGCTTGGCTACCTGCGAGCTTCGCGACAAAAAAGCCCGCCGCGGAGGAAACTCCGGGCGGGCTTGTGAATGGGTCGGGCGTGCTTAGGCGGACTCGATGACGCTTAGTTCATCATCGTTTTCATCGACAAGTTCGACGATGGGTTCTGGCTCCTCGACGGTGAACTCGATTTCGACATCGCGGTGGCGATGGAAGCCGGAGCCGGCGGGGATGAGGTGGCCCATGATGACGTTTTCCTTGAAGCCCTTGAGGTAGTCGATCTTGCCGAGGGTGGCCGCATCGGTGAGGACGCGGGTGGTGTCCTGGAAGGACGCGGCGGAGATGAACGACTCGGTTTCCAGGGAGGCCTTGGTGATGCCGAGGAGGACCGGTTCGCCTTCGGCCGGCTTGCCGCCCTGCTCGAGGATGGCGGCGTTGGCGCGGTTGAAGGTGGTGCGTTCGATTTGGTCGCCCCAGAGGAAATCCGCGTCGCCTGGATCGGTGATCTTCACCTTGCGCAGCATTTGGCGGATGATGATCTCGATGTGCTTGTCGTTGATTTCCACGCCTTGGACGCGGTAAACTTCCTGCACTTCGTTGACGAGGTGTTCCTGGAGTTCCTGAGCGCCGCAGGCTTCGAGCAAGTCTTCCGGAGACACGGGGCCTTCGGTGAGTTGGTCGCCGCGCTTCACCTGGTCGCCTTCGGCCACGATGATGTGTTTGCCCATCGGGACGAGGTGGTCGACGCTCTCGCCGGTGGCCGCATCGGTGACAAGGATCTTTTTCTTGCCGCGGATGTTGCCGCCGAAGGAGATTTCGCCTTCGATCTTGGCGATGACGCAGGCGTCCTTTGGCTTGCGGGCTTCGAAAAGCTCGGCAACGCGCGGGAGACCCCCGGTGATGTCTTTGGTGCGGGAGACCTTACGCGGCGTCTTGGCCAGCTGGATACCACCGGTGACCTTCTGCCCTTCCTTGACGGAAAGGTGGGCGCCGACGGGAATCGAGTAGCTGGCAATGACCGCGCCGGACTTGTCATCCATGATGACGACCTGCGGGTGAAGGTCTTCCTTGTGCTCGGTGACGACCATGCCCTTTTTGCCGGTTTCCTTGTCGGTCTCGTGTTGCACGGTGATCCCGGGGATCATGTCGCGGAACTCGATCTTGCCGGCCTTTTCGGTAAGAATTGGCACGTTGTAAGGATCCCAGGTGGCGAAGGTTTCGCCCTTCTTGACCGTCTCGCCGTCCTTGGTGGTGATGACCGAACCAATGACGATGATGTGGCTTTCGAGCTCAAGGCCATCCTTGTCACGCACGGAAACCGAACCGTTCTTGTTGAGGACGACCCAGTTGCCGTCGACGTCCTGGACCGTGCGGAGGTCCTTGTAGACGACCATGCCGGAGTTTTTCGCCTTGATGATCGGCTGTTTGAAGGTCGACGCGGCCACACCACCAACGTGGAAGGTACGCATCGTCAACTGCGTGCCGGGCTCGCCAATGGACTGGGCGGCAACGATGCCGACCGCTTCGCCGATCTTCACCGGCTTCACGGTGGCCAGGTTGAGGCCGTAGCACTTCTGGCAGCAGCCACGCTCGGCTTCGCAAGTGAGCACCGAGCGGATCTTGAGCTTTTCAAAGCCAAGGCGCTCAAGCGCTTCGGCCTGCTTTTCGCTGACGATTTCGTCCGCCTTGATGAGGATTTCCCCGGTGATCGGATCCTTGACGTTCTCGCAGGAAACGCGTCCGTAGATGCGCTGCGAGAGGGTGGCGACTTCTTCATCGCCGTCATAGATCGGGCTCACGGTGATGCCGTTGACGGTGCCGCAGTCCGCTTCGAAGACGATGACGTCTTGGGCCACATCGACGAGCTTACGAGTCATGTAGCCGGAGTCCGCGGTCTTCAACGCGGTGTCCGCCAGACCCTTACGAGCGCCGTGGGTGGAGATGAAATATTCCAGCACCGAGAGACCCTCACGGAAGTTCGAGGTGATCGGGCGTTCAATAATTTCACCGGACGGCTTGGCCATCAGGCCGCGCATCCCGGAGAGCTGCTTGATCTGCGCCTTGTTACCACGAGCGCCGGAGTCGACCATCATGAACAAGGGGGAAATCCGCTTGTCGCCATCGTTGTACTCCAACTTGCGGTAGAGCGCGTTGGCGATGTTGTCCGTGGCGTGGGTCCAGATGTCGACGACCTTCTGGTAGCGCTCGCCATCGGTGATGATCCCGTTGCGGTACTGCTTGGTGACAATCTCGATTTGCTCGTAGGCCTTGGCGATTTCCACCGGCTTTTCCTCGGGGATGACCATGTCGACGATCCCGATGGAAGCACCCGAACGGGTTGCTTCGCGGAATCCGAGCGACTTGAGCGCATCGAGAGTTTCCACCGTGGTTTTTTGGCCGCTGACCTGGTAGCAACGCCAGATGATGTCGCCGATCTGCTTCTTGCCGACCGAGCGGTTAATGAAGCCGACGCCGGTTGGCCAGATTTCGTTGAAGCGCACGCGTCCTGGCGTGGTTTCAAGGATCTTGGCGTCCTTGTCACCAAACACCGAGTCGAGGCCCTTGTCCGGATTGCGGACGCGGATCCAGTCGTGATAATGAA
>JBILQA010000037.1:0-13838 GCA_044373535.1 Akkermansiaceae bacterium
GCGAGCCCCTTCGTCAAACGAGCGGCGGTCGCGGCGCAACGCGATGTCATAACGGTCCACGTGACGGCCGGTGCGACGGAAGAACCAGTCCGGATCCGGGCCACCGCAGTAAACGTTGCGTGGACGCACAATGATGTTGGTGATGTTGATGGTGACGTTGATGATCGTCAGGTTGCGCGCCGGCGGCAGATAGTTGCCGAGGATTGGCCGGTCAAAGTGGGTGACCTGAACAAAGGTGTAATATTCCGGCGCAATCGCGTAGCGGCGGTCAATCCCGCTGTCATAGACCACCTCTTGGTAATAAAGCGTCTCAGGAGGCAGTGGGGCCCAGCCGACATATTCGTCGCTGTTGCGCCAGGAAACCCACGCCGGCGCCCATTCGTCACCGGGCACCCAAACCCAGCCGTAGCGGCTGGTCAGTGCCCAGCGGCCGTAGTGGTAGGTGGCCCAGCCGAACGGTTCATCTGACGCCCACGCCCACCCTTGCGGGGATTGCACCCAGCGGCCGCGGGTGTAGGGGCGCCAGTCTTGCTGACGAGCGACTTGTGGACGGTAGACGTAGCCGTAGTCAGGGGTTTCCACCCAGTCGCCGTAGCCGTCGAGCTGCTCGTAGAACGTCCGGTAGTCGCCGGTGGAAACTGGCACGCGCACCCGTTCATCGCGGCGCGGCTCAGGCTGGTAGGCCGGTTGCCGGGCTGCTTGCGGCTGTGGCGCGCTGGCAAGCGCATCGCGGCGCGCCTCGAGGGCGGCGCGCTCTTTCCCGAGAGCCTCGCGGTCGCGCTCAAGGGCCTCGCGGTCGGCGGCCACCTGCTCGGCCTCCATTTTGAGCTGAAGCTCGCGCTCGCGTGCCTCGAGGTCAGCGATCTCGCGCTGGAGCTTTTCCTCGTCCGCGGCGGCAGCGGCGCTGTCGGCGGGAACCCCCACGGATGGGATGTTCTTGTTGTCGCAGCTCGCCAGGGCGAAGGCGGAAGCCGCTAAGAGGGAGACAGGCAGGAGGTTTTTCATGGACTTGTGTGAGAGTGAGTCTCGCACATTATGACCGCCGCAGGGGGCAATCTTATTCAAAATCTTTCGGCCCCAATGAAAGTTAGGCGTGTGGGAGCGAGACGTGCAGCAGGGTGGCCGCCTCGATGACCTGCAGGGGCGCCGCGTTGCGCGGCAGAAGGATGAAGCTGCCGGGGCCGTGGCAGCGCCCAGAATCATCCATGAGGCTGCCGGAAACCACCGCCACAATGGAGAAATGCGCCCGATCCGCGGTTTCCACCAGCGTACCGGCCGCGGCGGGTTGGCGTTGAACCTTGAAGTGCTCGCAGCTCGCCAAGGTGTTGCCCACCGGGGCATCCATCGCCGGCGCGGTGTCGGAAAAATCAATGCATTCAAGCGACTCGGCCACGTGCAGGTCGCGCGGCGCGCCATCGAGTCCGACGCGGTTCCAGTCAAACACCCGGTAGGTGGTGTCAGAGTTCTGCTGGATCTCAAAAATCACCAAGCCCGCGCCAATCGCGTGGAGCCGCCCGGAGGGGATGAAGATCGAGTCGCCAGCATGCGGCTCAATGGCATGCACGAGGTCGGCGACCTCGCCACTGGCAATTGCCGTGGCGAAGCGCTCGCGCGTGACGCCCGGCTTGAGACCGACGAAAAGCTTCGCCCCCGGGTCAGCCTTGGCAATGAACCACATTTCGGTCTTCGGCTCGCCACCCAGCGCGGCGGCGACAGCCAGCGGTGGATGGACTTGGATCGAGAGATCGTCGCGCGCGTCGAGAATCTTGACCAGTAGCGGGAAGCGCCCGTGCCCCGCGAAGCCGGGGCCAAAAATTTCCTCGCGCTGGGTGTCCCACAAATCATGCAGCGTGCGGCCGTCATGGGGCCCGCCAGTGACCACCGAGCAGGCCTCGGGCCGGTCGCTGATCTCCCAGCTCTCCCCAAACGGAACGCCGGGCTCGGGCAACTCGCGCCCGTAGCGCGTCTCGAGCGTGCGGCCACCCCAGACGCGCTCCATGTACTGCGGGACAAACAAGATAGGTGATGCCATGGCCGCGAGCATCCCGGCCGATGCCGCCTCAATCAATCGAAAAGCTCGCCCCCCGGCGCTTCCCCAGGATTAAGCAACTTTCCCAGCGCGGGACCAAATGGCCCGCGGCGCATTTCCGCCCAACTGGCGGCATCCCTCACAGCCAGGAGCGCCGGTAGGCAGAGTGCGGGGATTCCCGCGGCGGCCGCCCGGGCGAGCAGATTCGCCGCACTTGGAGCGTCCCGGTGGGGGATTTCGGCAAGCAGCGGGGTGGCTGGTGGCTGCATGGCCAGCAGGTACGAGCCCCCGGCGAGGGTTGGGCCGACAACAAGCTCGGCGTGCGGCCCAAGCCGGGCAAACGCGGCATGCACCCAGCGAGCGCCGGTGCCCGGGCAATCCACCGCCATGGCTGCCACTTTGGCAAAGCCCTCGGCAAAGCCGGCGGCCACTGCGCGGGCCAGCCGCTGGCCATGGTGGCCGGAACCCTGAGCGCGGAAATCGATCTCAAGTTCCGGTTTCCCCGGTGCCGCCGGGATGACAAAAAGCTCACCCCGCCGCTCAAACCGCCCCGCAAGCTGTGGCAGCAGCTCGAAGCGCAGCGCCTCACTGGCATCCTCGGGCGCAAAAACAAACCGCAATCGCGTCTCCTCGAGACCGCCAAGCTGCCGCAAGAGCACGCTTGTCAGCGCACGGTGAATCCGCGCCGCCTCCGCCGCCGCCCCCAGCGCGGGAAGAACCTTTCCGGCCATTCCCTCGCGGATAAATACCAGCAGCAGACGCATCGCCGGCTTGTTAGGCACCCTTGCTCTCCCGCAGTGCCCGAGCTTCCGCATCTGCAAATGGCACAATCGGGGAATTCTTCATCGGAAATGGGTGATAGATTAACGGGCAAATCGGCACGGCCGGGCGACGAGTCAACCTCCACAGGCGCGGCGCAAGGCTGCCTGCGCCTTGTTGTACTCCGCCACCAGGTCAAACCACGCCAACCGTGCAAAGCTCAGGTCCTCCTCCGCGCGCAGGGTTTCGAGCACGCCACCTACGCCAGTCTCGCCGCGCCCGAGCGAAAGTTGATAGGCCTTCTCCGTCACCTCCAGCAGCCTGCGCGTGGTGGTTAGCCGGGCGTCGATCGAACGCACCCGCGCGTTGGCCTCAAGCACCTCGCGGGTGACGCGCAGGCGGGTCCTTTCTAGCAGCAGCGCCTCCTGGTCCTCGAGCGACTTGGCCGTGGCGGTGCGCGCGGTGTCGAACAAGCCGCCCGGGCCGATGCGCCAGCCGAGCCCGAGGATGAGCTCGGAGGAGTCGTCGAAGTCGCCGGTGCGCCCGCCGGTGCCGCCGCCCAGGCCGCCCGTGGTTGCGCGCAGCGAAAGGTCAGGGAAAAGCGGCGCCTTGACGCTCGCTTGCGTGTCGGTGCGCGCCGCGTCCAACAGCGCCTGGCGGCTGCGCAGCTCCGGCCGGCGGTCCAGCGCACGGCCAACCTGGCTTCCAAGCGTGGCTTCCGCGCGTGTCCAGTCAAGCGGCACGAGCTCCGCGTCGCTGCCGCGCAGGTTAAGCCCGTTAGGCAGGCGCAGCACCTCGCACAGCCGCGCCGAGGCAACTTGCACGTCCTCAAGCGCCTTGCGCGCCGCCAAGTCGTGGCGCAGCGACTGGGCTTCGGCGCGGAAGCCATCCGCCTCGAAGGCCACCCCGGCGGACACTGCGGCAAGGACCTGCTTTTGGTAGTTGCTGGCTAACAACTTCGACTGCTCGCTGACCCGCAGAGCGGCCTGGGCGCGCAGCAGCTCGAAATAGCCGGAGCTAACAGCCATGGCGACATCAAGCCGGGCGGAATCCAACGCATGCCCTGCGGCGGATGCGCGCTGCCTGGCGGCCAGCGATTGATAGATCGCCTCGCCGACGCGCAGCTCCGCGGCAACGCCAGCGCCCGCCTGATACGACTGCTTGGAGACATCGAGAATCTCGCCCTCGACGTTCTGGGTGTTGCCGTCGAGCCGGCGGTAGGTGGTCCCGGCGGTGAACCACGGGAAGAACTTGTTGCGCGTCTCGGCATGGCGCGCCTCGGCTTGGCGTACCACATTGCGGGCCAGCTCGACATCGAGGCTGTTGGCGCCGCCAAGCCGCAGGGCGGTGGCGAGGTCCAGGATCACCGGCTCGCCGCCCGCGCGCGGCAGGCCAAGCAACAGGGTGAGGGCAACGATGGCTGGGCGCTTCACGGGTGCAGGGATGTTTGTGGGTGGGTCACTTCGCCGGCGTGGCCGCCTGCCCGTCCGTTAGGGTGATGCCGGTGAGTACCGCAAGATCCTCTCCGCCCTTGAGGCCGGTGAGGATCTCAACGTTGCGGCCATCGTTGAAGCCGCAGGAGACCTTGGTTTTCTTGGCTTTGCCGTCGCCGAGGATGAACACCGAGGTGGTGGTCTTCTCCACTAACAACGCGGTAGTTGGGATGGTCATCGCGCCCGTATGGGTCTCGCATGCCAGCTGGGCTTTGACGTAGCTGCCGGCCAACAGAACGCCGTCCTTGTTGGGTAAATCGATCTCCACCGGGAGAATCGCCGCAGGGGATTCCACACTGTGGCCGTGGCGCGACACGGTTGCCTCGATCGGGGTGGCCGTGGCATTGATGAGTATCCGGGCGAGGGTGCCGGGTTTGATGAAGCGCGCCTCCTGTTCTGGAACCGGCACGCGGACCCGCAGAATGGATAGATCTGCCAAGGTCACCGTGGCGCCATCCGCCGTCGTGCCGCCCGCGGGGATGAATGCGCCAGGGTCGGCATGGCGAGCGGTGATGGTTCCGTCAAAGGGAGCGAGGATCTTGGCGTAGTCCAACAGCACCTCGGTGCGCTGCAGGGTGGCCTCGGCAATCCGCTGGCGGCCGGCGGCCTCATCGAGGGTCTGCGGCAGCACAAGCCCGGGTGCCTTGGCCCGCGCTGCCTGCAGCCGGCTCAGGTCCATTGCTGCAACTTCCTGCTCGGCGAGCGCCTTGATCCGGTCGGCCTGCAGCTCGGGCACTTCCAACAGCGCAAGCTCCTGCCCGGCCTTGACCCTGTCGCCGGTGTCCACATTGATAGTCTTCAGGTGTCCCGCAACCTTGGCGTGGAGAATCACCGATTGGTTAGGCTCGAGGCGTGAGGGCAGGGTGATCCAGCGGTGGATCGTGCCAGTTGTGGGCGTGACCACGGGCACCGGAGCGGCCCCGCACGGGATGGCCAGCAGGCTGAGAATAAGTAGGGTGCGCATGGCTTGGTCAGGATGGCTGGGGTGAGTAGTGCGGGCTCTGCGGGTCGTCCGGGTCCAGCGAGACCGAGCGGGTGCGCTTGCCGGCCAGCAGGGCAAAGAACGATGGCAGGATGAAAAGCGTGGCAAGCGTCGCTGCCGTTAGGCCACCCACCACCGCGCGGCCAAGCGGCGCCATCTGGTCGCCGCCCTCGCCAAGCCCGAGCGCCATGGGGAGCATGCCGGCGATCATCGCCAAGGAGGTCATCAAAATCGGGCGCAGGCGCGAGGACGCCCCGCTGATAGCCCCGGCGAGCGCGTCGCCGTCCGCCTGCTTGCGCTCGCGCTCGGCAAAGGTGACTAACAGGATGGCGTTGGCCACGGCCACGCCGACGGCCATGATGCTGCCGATGGCGGACTGGATGTTGAGGGTGGTTCCAGTCAGGAAGAGGGTGGCGACGATGCCAACGAGGACCGCAGGAATCGTCGAGCAGACGGCAAATGCGAGGCGCCACGACTGGAAGTTGGCGGCGAGGAGGAAAAACAGCACAGCCACAGCGATGCCGAGTCCCTGGGAGAAACCGCTGGTGAGCGCGTCAAGGGTGGCGGACTGGCCGCGCAGGTCGACGGTGGTCTTGGCAGGAGGCGCGCCGGCGGCGGCCATGGCGGCGCGCACCTTGCTGAGGACCGTCCCGAGGTCGCTGCCGTGATAGTTGGCGGTGATAGAAACGACGCGGACCATGTTGTAGCGCTCGTACTGTCCAACAGCGGTGGCCTGTTTGATGTTGGCAAGGTTGCGCAGCAGCACCGGGGCGCCGTTGGACGAGGGCACCGGCACGTTGGAGAGGTCCTCGAGGGTGTCATTCTGGCCCTGGGGAATCTGCACCTGGACGTTGTAGGACACCCCCTTGGCCGGATCGGCCCAGAAGTTTGCCTGGGTGAAGCGGCTCGACGTGGTCGCCGCGACCATTGCGCGGCTGACATCCTGCATGTTCACGCCAAGCTGGCCGGCGCGCTCGCGGTCGACGTCCACCTTGATGGCCGGGAATTCCAACTCTTGTGCAATCTGGGCGTCGCGCAGTTCGGGGATCTTCGCCATCTCGGCCAAAATCTTCAGCGCATGGCTACGCGACAGCTGCAGGTCGGACCCTCCAACCGCAACCTCAACCGGGGTGTTGGAGCCAAACGACATCACCCGCGACGTGATGTCCGCCGGTTCAAACGAGATCCGCAGATTCGGCAACTCGGTGGCGAAGGCCTTGCGCAGGCGTTCCTGCAACTCCGCGACACGCACCCCCGAGTCTTCCTTGAGTTGGAATGCCAGCCAGCCTTCCTCAGGGCCGCCGTTCCACAGGTGGATCAGGTTGACCGGATAGTTGGGCGCATGCACACCGACCAGGCCCATGCTAAGCGCCACCTTGCCCGCGCCGGCCTCGCGGTCAACCAGGGCCAGCACCGCCTTGGCCAGCGCCTCGGTCTTCTCCACTTTCGTTCCCGCCGGCGCCTTGAAGCGCAGCGCAAACTGTCCGCTGTCACCCCGTGGGAAGATCTCCGAGCCGAGCCGCGGAGCGATTGTTAGGACAAAGAGGACAGATGCCGCTAGATAGACCGGCGCCAGCAGCCAGCGGCTGGCCACCACCGGGCGCAGCAGCGCGCGGTAGGGACTCACAAGGGCGAAGGTTTTCTCGCTAGCCTCTGTCGGCAGTCCGCCGTGGCGGATGAACCAGATCGCCAGCACCGGCACGAGCGTGGATGACAGCAGGTAGCTGGCGATCATCGAGAAGCCAACAGCCAAGGCCAGCGGCTTGAACAGGGCGCCCGCGGCACCCTGCATGAAGAGCGCCGGGATGAACATCGCCAGGACGCACAGCATGGCTAACAGCCGCGGCATCGCCGTCTCGCGGATCGCATCGGCGGCGGCGCGGGCCGGCGAGAAGCCCGCGGCGAGGCGCGAGTGGATGTTCTCGATGGCCACGGTGGCCTCGTCGACAAGGATCCCCACGGCAAGCGCCAGACCGCCGAGGGTCATCAGGTTGACGGATTGGCCCGAGATCCACAGGGCAAACGCCGCGGCTAACAGCGAGAGCGGGATGTTGACGACGACCACCAGCGCGCTGCGGAGGTCGCGCAGGAACAGGAGGACCATCAACCCGGTTAGAATGGCGCCCAAGCCGGCCTCCTTGGCGAGCTCGCGGATCGAGTGCCAGACGACGGGTGACTGGTCGAACTCATAAGAGACGGAGATGTCGTCGGGCAGGGCGGCCTGGAAGAGCGGCAGGTTGTCCTTCACCTGGGAAACCACCGCCAGGGTGGACGCCTCGGCGCGCTTGGTCACCGGGATGTAGACGGTGCGCCGGCCGTTGACCAAGGCGTAGGAGGTCACAATGTCGGCCCCATCACTCACCGTGGCCACATCGCGGATGTAGACGGTGCCGGCGGCCGAGGTGTGCAGCGGCACGTCGGCGAGCTCGGCGGGCTTGGTGACAACCGCGTTGCTGGGAACGATCGGATAGATGTCGCCCAGGTTCATGTTGCCGGATGGGGAGACCACGTTGGCCTTGGCGATGGCGCTGACGACCTCGTCGGGTGTTAGGCCGCGGGCGCGCAGCCGGTCGGGATCCACATTGACGACCACGGTGCGCGCTGAGCCACCAAAGGGTGGCGGCGCGGAGACGCCCGGCAGGGTGGCAAACAACGGGCGCACCTTGTTGAGCGCCTCGTCCTGCATCTGCCCCATCGTCCGTTCCGGGTTGTTGGTCGCAAACGTGAGGTAGCCGACTGGCACCGAGCCCGCGTCAAAGCGGGTGACGAACGGATTGGGCGCGCCGGGCGGCATGAAGGCGCGCGCGCGGTTGACGTAGGCAATTGTCTCGGCCATCGCCGCGGCCATGTCAGTGCCCGGGTGGAACTGCAGCTTCATGATGGAAGCGCCCTGGATCGTCTTGCTTTCGACGTGCTCGATGTTGGCGATGTAGAGGAAGTGGTACTCGTAGAAGTACGTTAGATAGCTCTCCATCTGCGCCGCATCCATCCCGCCGTACGGCTGCGCCACGTAGATCGTCGGAATCCCCAACGGCGGAAAAACGTCCCGCGGCATCTTCTGCAAGCCCAACAAGGCCCCCAGCGCCACGGCCAGCACCGCCACGATGACCGTCAGCGGGCGGCGGAGAAACAGGCCTGAGATCCAGTCCATTGGTTAGGTCAGCAAAGTGGGATGCCGGGGCGGCGGGCTCCAACAGACTCTACCCGATCAAGCCATGGAGGGGTTGTTTACGCCATGGAACCGGTCGGTATTGCAATGCAATTTCCCACAAGCCCGGGCGCATCACCGCTGGATGCGGCGGTCGCGGCGCTGCAGGATCAGGAGGACGAGGGTGGTGAGGATGACCAGGAGGAGTGAGAGGAGGAGGCCTTCAATGAGGGCGATGGAAAAGATCGGGAAAAAGCCGGCATGGGGGAAGTCGATGAGGCTGAGTTCGTCAAGCGGCCCGGGGTCGAGGCCAAGGGCCTTGCACACGGCGCCGAAGGCCAGGGTGGCAATCCCGCCGCACCAGACGTCGGGGATGAAAAACAGCGTTCTCTGGCTGAGAACCAGGGGCAGGGTAAGGCACACGAGGCAGTTGCGCAGCGTCAGGGCGTGGCGCAGCGCGCGGTGCAGCGCATGGCCGGGGGTGCTCAGCGGCCCCGGGAGCGAGGTCAGGCAGGCACCACCAAGCACGAACAAGTACACGGCCGTGGCCACGGCTGCCAGCGCGGGAATACCCGCGGGACCCGTGCCGAGTTTGAGCCAGGCGACAGCAAACGCCGCGCTTGGCGCCGCATTCAGCAGCCCATGCAGCGTCCAAAGCCGCAGTTGGCGCGGAAAGTTCTTCCAGAAGATTGATCCCATCCCTCTAACGTCCACCGGCCGGATGAAGGGTGAACGAAGGGTCAATGAAGAAGGCGAGAAAATCTTGCGATCGGGTGACGCGACCGCCTGAAGGCCGCACTTCTGGCTCAGCCCCCGCAGCCCGCCCACTTCGCTTCCTAAACGGGGATCAGCAGGGTGGATTTTGGCCAGAGAGCGCAGAGTGCCTCGTCGAGGGTGGCGAGCTTGCCATCCATGCGCGCGGCCAGCTCGGCCAGCCACGAATCCGTGACTTGGCGGTGGCCGGTGAGCCGGGTGGGTTGGCTCTCCGAATAGGAAAAGTTTTCCTTCCAGAACAGGTGCTTGGGGTGGGCGGGAACCGACTCGAGCGCCGACCAGGCAGCTGCTGCCGACCGGTCGCGCGCGAGTTGCATGTGGAGACGCAGCAAGGTGCCTTCGGTGATCGGGCAGGTCGCGAAGAAATCGTCACGCGTCGCCTGCCTCCACCGGCGCATCCGCGGGTGGTGCGGGTGCTCTGCCAGGACCATGGCAATGAGCGCGTTGCCGTCCAGCAGCCAATTCATCGGCCGGTCGGGCGTGAACTTTCCTGCGATGAAACGCGACTGAAGTCGCCGCTTCTTGGCCGCAGGACGCCGCGAAATGAACATGGCCTCAGCGGCCGTTGAGCCACTTGCGGAAGTCGCCGCCGCGCCATTCCGGCAGGGTACGCTGGCCAAGCCAGTCTTGCAGCGGTTGGACCGGGGCGACGTGGATCGGCAGGTGGTTCATCGCCTTGGACATGGTCATTGCGGTGCGCCACAGGGCGGGCGAGGTGGCCAGGGTGGCAAAGGGTGCCATCGGCGGCGCACCGGGGGAGGGGACCTCCTCGCGCTTCGCTTTGTCGCGCAGGCGCAACAGGAGGTCGGGGATGGGAATGTCCACCGGGCAGACTTCGTTGCAGGCGCCGCATAGGCTCGACGCCTTCGGCAGGTCGGCGAGCTCCGGGAACCGGTCGCCAAACAACAAGGGTGATAGAACCGCACCCACCGGTCCACCGTAGGTCGAGCGGTACGCGTGGCCGCTGGCCTGCCGATAGACGGGACAAACATTCTGACAGGCGCCGCAGCGGATGCAGCGCAGGATCTCCCGGCAGTTGGACGCCAACACGTCGGTGCGCCCGTTGTTCATGAACACGACGTGCATGTGGCGCGGCCCGCTTGGCTGGCTCGCCGAACGCGGGCCGTTGACGAACTGGGTGTAAACCGTCAGCTGCTGGCCGGTGGCCGAGCGGCCCAGCAGGTTGAGGAATACTCCGAAGTCGCGGTCGCGCGGGACGATCTTCTCGATGCCAACCAAGGCGATGTGGACATCGGTTGGGGCCATGCCGAAGCATGCGTTGCCCTCGTTGGTGACCAGGACAAGGCGCCCGGATTCGGCAGAGACGAAGTTCGCGCCGGTGATGCCCGCCTGGGCGCGGAAGAATTTCTCGCGCAGGAAGACGCGTGCGCGGCGGGTGATGACCTGCGGGTCGTCGTTGTAGTCCGCGGCGATGCCGTCGCGCAAAAAGGTCGCGGCGATTTCGCGGCGGTTCTTGTGGATGATCGGCTTGACGATGTGTGACGGCTCGTCGTTGTCGAGTTGGACGATGAACTCGCCGAGGTCGCTCTCGAGGCACTCGATGCCGTTCTCGCGCAAGAATGCGTTGAGATGGATTTCCTCACTGGCCATCGACTTGGACTTCGTCAGCCGGCTCACCCCGTGGGAGCGCAGGATATCCAAGATGGTGGTGCGCGCGTCCGCGTCGCTGTCGGCGAAGTGGACGGTGGCGCCCCGCGCGGTTAGCGCCTGCTCCGCTTGCGTTAGGTAGTGGCCGAGGTGGTGGAGGGTATGGTCCTTGATGGCGCCGGCGAGGCGGCGCAGGGAGTCCGGGTCGGCGTAGTCCTTGGCGAGGATCTGGTAGCGCTTCTCGGTGCCGGCCGCCGAGCCGTCGCTCACCGAGTGCTGCTTGGCATCGGAGATCTCCCGCGCGTAGGTGTCGATCTGCTGGTGTTGGCTCATGGCTTAAGCGCGTCGCGCAGGATCTGGACGGCGTGGCGGTAGGGGATCTGGCGCCCTTGCGCGGTGGCAAGCCCGCCGAGGTGCATCAGGCAGGACATGTCACCGCTTGTTAGGATGTCCGGAGCCATCTCCAACAGGTGGTCAAGCTTCAGGCTGCCCATGCGGCCTGAGATGTGGGGGAAGGTCACGGCGAAGGTGCCGCCAAACCCGCAGCACTGCTCGGCCTGGCCAAACGGCAGGAGGGTGAGGTTTCCAACAGTTTCCAACAATCCGGCGGTCGCCTCGCCCGAGCGGGTGCCGCGGGTGTGGCACGAGCGGTGGAACGCCACCCGGGTCGGCTGCGCCAGACTGCCCGGCCAGCTCGCCACGCCCAGGCCGTGGACGATGAAGTCCATGATTTCCCAGGTCCGGCGCGCCAGCGAGTCAACCGCGGGATCCGGGCAATCCTCGAATTGCAGCGGGTTGCCGTGGAAGTTCATCGCCGCGCACGACCCGCTGGGCACGATCACCGGCAGGTCCCCGGCAAACACCTTCGCCGTGTGGCACGCCACCTTGCGCCCCGCCTTCCAGTCCCCGCTGTTGAACGCCGGCTGGCCGCAACAGGTCTGGTCCTCGGGAAACACCACCTCGACGCCGAGGTGTTCTAACACCTCCACGCTCGCCCGGGCGACGTCGTCAAAGAACGCGTCGCACAGGCAGGTGCCCATGAGCAGGACCTTGCGGGCGACGGGGCGGTTGGAGGCGGCGATGGCCATCGATTTTTATGAGGATAAGTTAGCCGCCGAACGGTTCGCCGAGGAGCGCCTCGCCGCCGCTGGAGCGCAGGCGGAAGGTTTTGGCGGAGAGGTTGTGGCTCGCCTTGATGGAGCGCACGGTGCGGCTCTTGACGCGCATGAGCACCGAGTGGGTGCGGGCGACGTGGCCGTTGACCCTAACACCGCGGAGCAGCGGGCTCTCGGAAATCCCGGTGGCGCAGAAGATGATGCGGTCGCCCTTGGCGAGGTCGCGCGAGAGGTAGACCCGGTCGAGCAGGTGCTCGTAGCCCTCGGCGATGAGGAGACGGCGCTCGACGGCGTCGGCGGGCCAGATTTTCGCCTGCAGGCCGCCGCCGAGGCAGCGCAGGCCGGCGGCAGCCAGGACGCCCTCGGGCGAGCCGCCGATGCCGACGTAGAGGTCAACGTCGCTGTCTGGCAGGGCCGGGGCGATGGCGGCGGCGATGTCGCCGTCGGCGATCATGCGCAGTTTGGCGCCGACACGGCGGACGGCCTCGATGAAGCGGGCGTTGCGCGGGCGGTCGAGGACCATGACGACGATGTCGCGGACGTCCTTTTGCAGGATCGAGGCGGTGATGCGGATGACCTCCTCGGTCGGGGCCTCGACGCTGATAGGCAATGTTGGGTCGGCGATGAACGCCTGGCGGACTTTTTCCGGATAGGAGAGTTTTTCCATGTAGAATGCCGGGATGTCCTCCAGGGCATTGGCCACGCCGTCGGCGGGCATGGCCGCGGCGATGCATGAGACGGAGTTGGACATGCCCTTGGACACGTTGGTGGTGCCGTCGACAGGATCCAAGGCGATGTGGAAAATCGGCGACCCTTCCGCCCAGGTGCCGACCTTCTCGCCCTTGAACAGGCCCGGAGCCTCATCCTTGATGCCCTCGCCGATGACCACCTCACCGCGCATGTCCATCAGGTCAAACATCCCGCGGATCGCGTCGCAGGCGTCCGCATCGGCGGATTCCTTCTTGCCGCGGCCCATCCAGCGGTGGGCGTAAAGGGCCGCGCTCTCCGTGGCGCGCAGAAAATCCATCTCCAGGGTCCGTTCCGAGTCTTGTTGCATTTGTTTTTGGGGGGTTAGAAAATGTTAGCCAAGGCCAACCACGGCGAGGAAGCGCGCGTAGGCCTGCGTCCAGCGCGGGTGATCGTGGGGCTGGTGGACGCTGAAGTCGAAGGATTCCTCAAGCAGGCGGCGCCCGGCGGCAAAGTCGGCGAGGGCTCCGGTGGCGACCATCTGGGTGAGGATGTTGCCGCAGGAGGTGGCCTCGACGGGGCCTGCAACCACCTCAATGCCAAGGGCATCGGCGGTCGCCTGGGTGAGCATTGGGTTTTGGACGCCGCCGCCGCCGACGTGCAGGCGGGCGAAGCGGCGCCCGGCGACGCGGCAGAAATTTTCGAAGACGAAGCGGTATTTGAGGGCGAGTGAGTCGGTGGCGACGCGCAGGATCTCGCCCTGGGTGGCGGGGACCCGCTGGCCGGTGCGCTGGCAGAAGGCGCGGATCTTCTCGGGCATGTCGCCGGGAGCGGCAAATACGGCGTCGTCCGGGTCGATGAAGGCGGTGAATGGCTCGGCGAGTTGGGCGAGCGCGGCAAGGGCGGTGAAGTCCTGCGCCTGGCCGGCAAGGTTCCAGTGGCGGCGGCACTCTTGGATGAGCCAGAGGCCGGCGATGTTTTTGAGCAGGCGCGTGGTGCCGGCGACGCCGAGCTCATTGCAGAAACCCGCCGCGGCGGCCTCCGCGGTGGTGATCGGCGCGGGGATCTCCAGGCCCATGATCGACCAGGTCCCCGACGAGAGCCACAGGTTGTTATCGGCCGTTAGGGGGATCCCGGCCACCGCCGCGGCGGTGTCATGCGAGGCGCTGGCAACGACGGGCACCGGGCGCCCGACGGTGCTGGCGGCCGCTCCGGCAAGTGGCCCAAGGAGGGTTCCCGAGGC
>JBILQA010000287.1:0-3919 GCA_044373535.1 Akkermansiaceae bacterium
GAGGCTAGTGGGAGAAGCTTTGGCTGGGCGCGCCCCCTCCTCAAAAAGTTCGCAACCCGGTTGGTTACTTTGCGTCGATGAACGCCTTAAGCTTGGCAAGTTGCTCATCGGTGAGCGGCTTGCGGCCCTTCTTCTCGCCCGGAGGCATCGCGTGCTCGTCCTCAATGTCTTTGATGCCGAGCTCGGCGCTCGTGTAGAGCTTGCTCTTGGCGGCGTCCCCCCAGACAACCGCCGGCTTTTTTGCCCCGGGCTTGCCGTAGCCTTCCTCAATGTCCTTGAGTGTCATCAGCTTGAATCCACCCTTGGGTTTCTTCGCCGGGTCCTTGCCGTGGCAGTCGATGCAGCTGGCTTCAAAAATCGGGAAGATATCGGCCTTGAATGCGGCCTCGCGCTCCTCAGGAGTGGCGGCAAACGCCGGCGCGGCAACGAAGAGCGAAAGAACAGTTAGGTGGAGTTTCATGCGTTGGAGCGTCACAATTGGGAAATACGCCCGCTTGGCAAGAAAAGTTGCGCGGCGCTGGCATGCGGAGTCGCGACTTTAGTCGCAGCCAAGGAGCAGCGACTTTAGTCGCGTTCCGGGTGCTGCGGGACGGGCGCGGTGAAAAGCGACTGAAGGTCGCTGCTCCTTGCGTTGCTTGCGGCCCTCATTCCTTGCGCTGCACCAGCGTCACGCTCAGGCCGTCGCGGATGTTGGCCAGGCGCTGCAGGGCGGATTCCCAGTTGGAGCGCGCCGGCCAGAGCGGCGCCTGGTCACCGCCGCGCCACCAGCCGTGGACCCAGAGGGTGTTAGTTGTTGTTAGCTTTTGCTGGGAGGCGTCCCACTTCCCTTCCTTGGGGCGCCAGAAGATGGCGGTGGCGAGGTCGCCATCGAAGCGCTCCAAGAGGTTGTAACCGGCACAGGAAACAACGCGCAAAGCGGCCTGCGGCGGACCCGCGGGACGCACCACAAGCGGCTGCTTTCCGGCCCAACGGATTTCCAGCCACGCGCGGTCGCCGCTGGCTAACAGCAGGAGCGGCGCGTTGGTGGCGCGCAGGATCGAGCGCAGCGGGCCCTCGCGCACGACGGTGAAGTCCATTTTTGCCAGGTTCTCGAGGCCAAGCACATCGACACCCGGACCCGGATTCGCCGGGTTTTTGCCGTAGGCGTCCTTGCCAGTGAAGCGTAGCTGGCCGCCCGGGCTGAGAGCGAAAGTGGAGGACGAATTCTCCGCGCTGGCACCACTGGCGACCCGCGCTTGCGCCCGGACGGGCACGGGCCCTGGCGCGACCGGCTGCAGGGCAAAGGTGACCGACTCGCCCGGCAGCAGATCAACGTTGAAGACCAACTCATCGGCCGCACCATCCCCATCAAGGTCATCGGCTTGGGCAAGAAGCGGAAGCGGGTGGAGGTGACGCCGCGGATCCCACACGCTCACCCCGTCCGGCGCAATCGTCGTGCCCGGAAAGGCCGCGTGCAGGTCGACCTGGACCGGCTGGCGCCACAGCTTGAATACCGAGTTGTTAGTCACGGTGACGCTGCGCTCCTGCTTGTTAGCCGCGGCAGGGCTAACATCCGGAAAAACCCGGTTCAGCTCGGCAAGCACCCGGAGCGGCTCGCCGGTCCAGTAGACGCGGTACAAGCTGTTAAGCTCTGGGTTTTTAAGTTTCATCAAGCGGGCAAAATACCGGTGCCGGATGATGTCGGAGTAGAACCGTTCGGTCTCGATGCTGGCACGCATCTTGGCCCCGCCGTTATCCTCCGCGCGCCACTTCACCAGCCCCTCGCGATAGAATTTCTCGGCGGCGTCTTCCTCATAACCCTTCTCCTTTTTCTGCAGGATCGCGCGCATCTGGTCGATGAGCGCGACATTCTCCGCCAGCGCCCGCTGGCGCTCAGCGATGTAGAACGCGGCAAGCTCGTTGCTGTCCTGCGCAACCTCCTGGTGGGGCACCCGCAGGTCGTTGGTTTGGCGCTGCAGATAACCGTATGTTAGGTCGTTGTCCCCGTCCGCATCGACATCCACCTCCCAAACATCCACGTAGCCGTCGCCACTGCGGTCACCGGTGCGGATGGTCATATCCACCCGCCCATCCAGGTCAAAATCGATCTTCTGCACCCCGGACTCCGCGCCTAACATGTGGAGCCGCCGGTCGACAGGCGAGTAGTAGAGCGCGCCGTGGCCGCTGTTGTCGTGGTCGACCTCGGCACGGCGGTTGAAGGGACCTGCGGACGGGCCGCCAACCTGGGGAAAGGACTCGGTGGCGTCATTGAGGACGCCCTCCCAGCGCTCGTTGAGGGTGCCATGCTCTTGCAGGTCAACATTGTTGTCCATCTCATCGACGGTTAGCATCAGCGCCTTCCAGTTGGCCTCGCGCACCCATGTGCGCGCCTGAGCCCACGGCAAGAACGGCCCGGTTGGTGCCAAGCCAATCTGCGTCCGCGCGCTGAGCTTCTCCGGGATGTCGACCACGCCGTAACCGCTGATGGAGAGATCGTAATCGTGCACCTGGAACTCGTTGGCATCCCGGTCGAGGTCAAAGGACCAGCGCACGCTTGTTAGGTGGTCGCCCATCGAGGTGTCGCGCCTGACAATCTCGTCGGTAAAGCCATCGTGGTCATGGTCGTAGAAGGCGAAGGGTCCCTCGCCCTTCTGCTCCCAAATCGAGGTGGCGGGGTTGAAGGTGAAGAAGTGGAAGACCTCGTCGCCATTGAAGTCTGAGCGCCACCAGTAGGTTTCCGTGTCGGTCCAATAGTTGCGATGGAACCAGAGCCGGTTGTCGTCGCCAAGGTCCTCTGCAAGAACGAGGTGGAGCGGGCCAAAGTAGTCATGCCACGGCGAGGCGACCAACATCCGGTCGATGTCGCCGTCACCATCGTCATCAAGGTGGCCAACCACGCGGTCAGCGGTGCCGTCGCCGCGCCAGTCAGCGAGGAACATGGCGTTGGTCCAACAGAATTTGTTGGCCTTGAAGTTGCCAGTTGGTGCGATCGCCTTGACGACCATCGGCAGGAACTCCTTGGTGTGCTTTGGGTCGCGGTCGACAAAATAGAAGGTGTCGATGGCGCCGTCGCCGTCCTCGTCAAAAGGCAGCATCTGCTCCGGGCTTGCGAGCGCTTGGCGGACTTTAAGGGCGTCGAGTTGGAAGCGGGGGCCAAACGCTTGGGCGATGAGCGGGCCCACATCGGGCTTGGCGGCCGCGGTGAGGCTGGTGGCGGCCAGCCCCGCAATCAGGAAGATGCGCATGGTCAATGGGTAAGCAAAGTTGCGGAGGGAGTAAATTGCGGAGAAGCGGGAATGTGGCGGAGGGATGAGATCGGCGTTGCGTCGTGGCGGGGCGGGTGTTAATTGGGGTTGTCGTCAGGGGCCACGGAGGTTCGGCAGATGAAACCCGCCAGGCCTTAATCGGAGCAACGGTAATCCGTCCGTGCTTGCCGCGGATTCCCTGACGGCACCTCTTTTCCCCCAATTTTCTCGCGCCGCGGTTTTCCCCGCGGCATTTTTTTGGCTACTTTTCTGCTGGAGGCGGATTGGGCGCTGCGAGGATCTCTGCGAGCCTCTCGGCGCCGGTGATTTCAAAACTGCTGAATTGATCCCCAAGCTGGCTGTCGGCGCTGCGCATAAGGCCAAGCACCTCAGGATGCACGGTAGCATCTCGCGGCGCGGCCACGGTGGCGAGAGGGTCGAGATAGGCGCCGGCCGAGGCGGCGAATTCCGGACCCGGCGCGGCCCCGTCGCCAGTTCGAATCGCAAAGTGGAACGCGGGAAACATCCCGCCGATGGTGCCAACCACCTGACCCCGAACCACTTGTGCTCCCCGGTTGAGGCGGGATTGGTCCAGCTGGGCATAGATGCTCTGGCAAAGGGCTCCTTGGGCATCCCGATGGGCGATGACCACGACATTGCCCCACTGCGCATCGTTCTTGGCGGAGAAAACGACC
>JBILQA010000038.1:0-13649 GCA_044373535.1 Akkermansiaceae bacterium
CCTGGCGCAGCGCCACCGGCGAGGGGGCCAACGGCTGGGAGGAATTTCCCTACTGGTTCCGCGGGTTCACTGCCCTGGCCTACGCCTTGGATGATCCAAAGCTCATCGCCGAGGCCAAGGAGTGGATTGAGCCCATCATCGCCAGCCAGCAGGAAGATGGGTTCTTTGGCCCGCGCGCAAACCTGAAGCCCAAGGGGGACCACGACATGATGCCCAACATGTTCACGATGTTTGCCCTGCGCACCTACCACGAGGCCACCGGCGACCCGCGGATCCTCCCGCTCCTGACCAAGTACTTCAAGTGGCAGCTCGCCGTGCCGGACAAGCTCTTCTTTGCCAACGGCTGGCAGGTCCCGCGCAACGGCGACAACCTCGACAGCGTCTACTGGCTCTACAACCGGACCGGCGAGCCGTTCCTCCTTGAGCTCGCCGAGAAGCTGCGCCGCACCGGATCGACCATGACCAAGGAGCCGGCGACCGGCCACAATGTCGACTACTCGATGAGCTTCCGGAAGTTGGGCCAATATTACCAGCAGAGCAAGAACCTCGCCGACCTCCAGCAGACCGACAGGAACTTCGAGGCGATGTTTGACCTCTACGGCCAAGTGCCGGGCGGGATGTTCTGCGGCGACGAGTTCGCCCGTCCGGGCTACACCGACCCGCGCAACTCAATTGAGAGCTGCGGGATCGTGGAAATGATGTTCTCCCAGGAAATCCTGCTGCGCGTCTCGGGCGAGCTCAAGTGGGCCGACCGCTGTGAGAACGCCGCCTACAACTCCCTGCCCGCCGCGCTAACAGCGGACATGAAGGCGATCCGCTACCTAACATCCGCCAACCACATCTACTCGGACCGGCGCAACCGCGGGCCGGAAGTGGCCAACTCAGGGGAGATGTTTGTGATGGACCCGAACTCCCACCGCTGCTGCCAGCACAATGTTGGGATGGGCTGGCCGTACTTCAGCGAAAACCTCTGGCAGGCGACCCCCGGCAACGGTCTGGCCGCCGTGTTCTATTCCGCCAGCGAGGTCCAGGCCAAGGTCGGCAACGGCGAGGAAGTCAAAATCTCCCAGACGACTAACTATCCTTTTGATGGCCAGGTTGACATGGCCATCGACTGCGCCAAGCCCGTCGCCTTCCCGCTCTACCTGCGCGTGCCGGCCTGGTGCGCCGCGCCGAAACTCAGCGTCAACGGCAAGCCGATTGCGGTGGCCAGCCGCGCGGGGGCCTTCATCCGCATCCAGCGCACATGGTCCAAGGGCGACAAGCTGGCCCTCACGCTGCCGATGGAAGTCGCCGTCAAGCGCTGGGAGAAGAACAAGAACAGCGCCTCGGTCAACCGTGGCCCGCTGACGTTCTCGGTGAAGATTGGCGAGCAGTACACCCGCTCGGGTGGCTCGGATGCCTGGCCCGCCTATGACCTTTCCCCAACCACCCCTTGGAACTACGGGCTGGCACTCGACCCAAACAACCCGGCGGCGGCCTTTGAGGTGGTCAGCAAGCCTTGGCCGGCGTCCAACCAGGTCTTCACCCAGGAGAACGCGCCGGTTGAGATCCGCGCCAAGGTGCGCAAGATCCCCAACTGGACGGACACCGGCATGGGGATGCCAGGCAAGCTCCAGCCGAGCCCAACAAAATCCACCGAGCCGTTAGAAACTATCAGCCTCATTCCGATGGGTGCGGGCCGGCTGCGGATTGCCGCCTTCCCGGTGGTCGGCAGCGGCGCGGATGCCCGGGACTGGAAGCCCACTGACCCGATGCCGGCGTCCTACTGGCCGAAGCCGGATTCCCTGACCCATCTGCGCGATGGGCGCCTGCCGAGCGCCGATGGCAAGGGGATTGACTCCTTCAAATGGGTCGGCTGGGCCGGCTACGCCACTGGCTTGAAGCACTGGGTTAGGCAGGATTTCGAGCAGGAGGAGACGGTTAGCTCCTGCGAGGTCTACTGGGCTGAGGATGGGTCCAATTTCATCGCCCAGCCGCAAGCGTGGACGCTTTCCTATCTGGTGGGAGCGGACTGGAAGGAAGTCGAGATCAACGGTGCCTATCCGCTCGACCAAGGGAAGTTCGTGCGCGTCTCCTTTGCCCCGGTCAAGACCCGCGCGTTGCGCATCGACATGCAGAGCAAGCCGAAGAAGACGGCGGGTATTTACGAATGGCGCAGCTGGGTAAAGGATGGCCCGCTGGTCAAACATTCCTGCATTCAGCTCTTTGGCGTCGATCCGCGCGGCGAACCTCTCGTCAAGACGGTCTCCTCCACCGAGGTGACCTGGGCGCTAGACCCCGCCAATCCCCAGTCCCAGCTGCCCAAGCGCTGGAAAATCTTTGCCCGCCAAGGCGAGCAGTGGATCGAGGTCGCCAACCCGGATAGCTACGGGCTGGACCCAACAAAGCCTAACAAGGTGGGCTTCGATCCGGTAGCCGCCACCGCGCTGCGCCTCGATGTCTTTGCCGACGACGGCGTCTCGGCGGGCCCGCGCGACTGGCGCACTGACGGCGCCGGGCGGACGCCGGCCAAGAAATAGCCGCGGCGCCCGTTCTAACACCCTGAGGCGGCATTCCACTGGCCGTCTCGGGGCCTAATTGGAGGCCTTGGGGAGTGGGAAATTCTGCAACTTTGAGCTTACCGCAGAACCAATCGCCCGCTATACAAGGCGCACTCTGAACCCATGCAGGTATCAATTGGCTCACATCGCTCGGGACCGCGCACATTGGCGTGGCTCTGCATGGTCGGCTTTTCCGCGGGGTTGACGCTGCTGGAAGCGGGGGATCAGGTGGCTGCCGTGCCTACCGTGGCGATGCGGCAGATGGGGGCGCTGCGTATCGCCGGAGCGATGGAGGCCCAGGAGTTGGTCACCAAGGGAGACGAGTCGTACAATGCGGGGCGATTTCGCGAGGCGACGGAAGCCTATGACGGCGCGCGCGAGCTTCTTCCCGAGTTCGGCGAGGCGGCGAGCTACCGCAATGCGGTGGTTGAGCGCTGGGCCCAGGCGTCCGTGGAGCATTCCCGGGCGCTGGCCAAGCAGGGGGAATACGAAGCTGCGCGGACGGTGGTCGCTCGGGTGTTAGCCGATGGCGGGCTTCCCGCCTATCAGCCCGCGCGCAACCTACAGGCGGAGATCAACGATCCGATTCGCTACAACCCGGCTCTCACACCGGGGCACACCGAGGCCGTCGTCGAGGTCTCGCGGCAGTTGCGCATGGCTGAGGGGTTTTTCGCCCTTGGCAGCTTTGACCAAGCCAAGCGCGCCTACGAGGATGTGCTCAAGTTAGACCGCCATAACAGCGCGGCGCGGCGCGGCATGGAGCGCATTGCCGTTGAGAAATCGAAGTACTATGCCGCAGCCTACGATCACACCCGGGCAGAGTTGCTGACGCAGGCTGACGCGCAGTGGGAGCTTCAGGCGCCCGAGGCGGTGGCATTTGCCGATCTAGCCGCCCCGACCGTGGGAGTGTTGGGGGCAGAGGCCTTTGTCGGCCGCAAACTCGATACGATCCTCATTCCACAGGTTGACCTGCAGGAGGCCACCCTTGCAGACTCGCTTGATTTTCTGCGTTCGGCGGTGAGCGCCCGCGACTCTGCCGAGTCGGATGCGGCAAAGCGCGGGATTGATTTTGTCGTCAATCTGCGCGAGGCCACGCCGGAGGCCGCGGCTCTCATCGCGGCAAGCAGGGTCAACCTGAAGCTGACTAACCTGCCGGCGCGCAAGGTGCTCGACTACATCGCCGAACAAACCCACACCCAAGTCTCGGTGGATGAGTTTGCCGTGCGCATCACTCCGCTGGGGGTTTCCTCTGCGCGCATGATCACCCGGACTTTCCGGGTCGCCCCGGATTTCATCTCGCGACAGTCAACCTCCGTGAGCGGCAACGGCGCGGGTGCCGCTGCCGTCGATGTGTTCGCCGCACAGCCGAAAGAGGGGCTTCTGCCGCGCAAGCTGTCGGCCAAGGAGGTGTTGGAATCCCTCGGGGTGAATTTCGCCGCCGGCGCCTCGGCCCAGTTCAGCGCCGCAAGCAGCAGCGTAGTGGTGACTAACACCCCGGACATGATTTCCCTCGTTGAGCAGATCCTCGCCAATGACGCGCAAACTGAGCCGGTGCAGATCGTCTTCAAGGTGACCATGATCCGGGCGCGGCAGAATGATCTCAAGGAGCTTGGCTACGACTGGTTGATGAAGGAGCTCTCCAATGGCGCGCTGATTCTCGGTGGGAAGCCGCCGATGGATGTGACCGCGGGCCAGCGCAGTGGCGACTTCGCCATTGCGCCCGACTCGATCGATGGCGCCTTGGCGCGCGATTCCTTTGCCCAAACCGTCGACAAGGCCCCCGGGATCATGGCGCTGGATACCAATCACTTCGCCACCTTGCTCAGGGGGCTCGACCAAAAAGGCGGCGCGGACGTCCTTTCGGTCCCCTCGGTGGTCACCCGCCCTGGCCAGCGCGCGCGCGTGGAGTTCGTCAACGAGTTCATCCATCCAACCGAATATGAGGCTCCCGAGCTTCCTAACAGTGTTGGCGGCGGCTTCGACAACAACGACAATAACAACAACAATAACAATAATAACAATGGAGGTGGCGGTGGCAGGCAGGGCACGTCCCCGGTGACTCCATCGCATCCGACGGCGTTTGCCATGCGCATGGTTGGCACCATCCTCGAGCTCGAGGCGGTTGTCAGCCCTGACCGCAACTACATTGACGTCCAGTTAGCGCCTACCCAGACGGACTTCGATGGCTTCGTTAACTATGGTAGCCCGATCCGCGGGGGCTTCACCGGCGGGGTGGACGGCTTGTTCGACGGTGAAAATGACTCCTCAATCATCACGGAAAACAAGATTCTCATGCCGGTTTTCCGGACGATGAAGGCTAACACCTCGGTGAGCATCGCCGACGGTGGCACACTGGTTTTTGGGGGGATGCAGGAGGAGCGGATTCAAAATGTCGAGGACAAGACGCCGATTCTCGGCGATCTGCCGTTGGTGGGTCGGTTTTTCCAGACCAAGGCCCGGCAGTCGCTCAAGACAGCCATCATTTTCGTTGTGCACGCCGAGCTAGTTGATCCATCGGGCCGCCCGTACCGCCAGCGCTGAGCGTCCTTCTTCTTTTCCCACTCCGCCGAGGGCCGCGTTATTTGTCTCGGCCGACCCAATTGCCATGCCGCCGCAAGACCCGGAAAATTACTCGCTCGATGAGATGCTGCAGCGCCTCAAGAGGCGCGAGCCAGCGGACCGCGAAGAGTTGGTGATGCGCCCTGACGGCTCGCAGGTCATCAAACGGCGCAACCGGAAGCGCCGCAGCGTGCAGACAAGGGAGCGCAGGCCGCCGCGCAGCAGCCAGGGTGCCCGGTTCATCAAGCTGGCAGCCACCTTGGGGATTTTGCTGGCGCTGTTGCTCGGCGGCTTTGGCAGGCTCGCCTATTTCAACAGCAGCGCCTTCGTCACCAAAACCGAGCAGACGCTGGGGCGCCTGAGCGGGGCTGACGTGAAGCTCGACCGCTTTGGTCTCTCGCCCTTGCGGGCGCAGGTCCGGGCGGTTGACCTTAGCTGGTCGGATGACGGGTTCATGCGCGCCGGGCGCTTTGACAACGTCGCGGCAAAGATCAATCCGCTAAGTTTTGTCGGAGCATCATGGGGCGGCGAGGAGTTGCTCGCAGGTGACGGACTGCTGCGCTTCGGCGCGCCGCTCGCCTCCAACCCACCGCCCGGCGGTGGCGGCAAGCCTGAGGCGTCTCCATACCGGTTCATGCGCTACCGCTGCGCCAAGTTAACAGCCCAGTTTGGCTCCGAGCCGACAGGGGGGCCTTGTATCATTGGAGCGGAGGCGACGCTGTATCTGCGCAATGACGCAAACCAACTGCGTCTCACTGGTGGGGCTCTTGCAGCGCCAGGCTGGCCAAGTCTGCCGCTTGGGCGTAGCCGGTTTCTGATCAAGCGCGACGAGGTCGATGTGAGCCTCAGCGCGCATGACTTGGTCGATGGCAAGGGTGAACTCGCGGTGAGCGGCAAGATCGATCCGCACTCAAAGTCGGCGGCGCTGAATGTGCGCATGGACCGGTTTCCCCTCGCCAATATGGTCGGTGTAGATCTCGCCCAGATCGTTAGTGGCCGGATTGATGGCGAGGGGATGGCCAGTTTCGACCCGGCGGAATTTTCCTCGCTCGAGTTGGTGGCCAACTTCAAGGCGGCTTCGGCGGAGGCCGTCAGTTTGGTGTCGCTGCCGGTCTTCGCGCAGTTAGGCGAGGTGTTTCAGGAAGCGGGTTTGGGCACCCCGGTTTTTCAATCCGCCGAGGGGCTGATGGTGCGCAGCAGCGCTGGGTGTAAGCTTAGCTCATTGCGCCTGGAGCAGCGCAACCTCATTGCCATCAACGGCAGCATGGCCGTCGACGCGGCCGGTAAGCTCAGCGGCTCGCTTGAGGTCGGCATTTCCGAACGCCTTGCCGCCTTGGCGACCTCGCCGCAGGTTATTGCCACCTTTCCGATGCGCCGCGACGGCTATCGCTGGACGAGCATCACCCTCGGTGGAACGGCCGCGGCTCCAACTGATAGTTTCAAGCTGCTACCCGCACCTGTGGACGCCGCGCCGGCACCCGCCGTGGCGAACCCCTCTGATAGGTTGGAGCGCGAGTTCATGGAGCTCATCCGCTGAAGGGCCGGCAGGCGGGTTAGCTCTCGCTGCCGCGTCGGTGCTGGGACGGGCGCCAGCCGGTCCACTTCTTAAAGGTATTGGAGAAGGAGAAGAGGCTCTCAAAGCCCACCGCGCGGGCGATGGCCTCGACCTTGTCCTCGGAGATGGACAGGAGTTGGCGGGCGCGTTGGATCCGTAGGAATGTCAGGTGCTGCATCGGTGTGCGGCCAATCTCCTTGCGGCAGATGCGGCGCAGGTGTTCCTCGCTCATCGAGGCGATACTGGCTAGCTCGGGCAGGGTCCACGGCCGGGCAAGCTCGGCTTCGACGCGCTGCCAAACGCGCCACAACCGGCGGTCGCTTTGGTGCGGTTGGGCAAAGCGCAGGACGTAGTGATGGACCAACTCGCTCCAGTGGTGAAGGGCGGAAAGCGACTGGCCAAGAGTAGCTTCGGCGTGGAGGCCGGAGATCGCCGCCCTGAGCGGCGAAGGGTCGAACTCGCCGATGACAGGTGAGATTGAGGAGATGATAGGCGTCGTCTCGGGCGACTCGTGGTAGCGCACCCAAGCGTATTTCCACGGTTTGCCTGGGACGCATTTCATCGCATTGCGCACAAACGGTGGCTGCAGGCAGGCTTGGCCGGCGTGGATGTGCTTCCAGCCTTCGTCGGCGAGGATGACTCCCTCGCCCTCGTAGCAGGCCAACATGAACGTCCCGCTCTGGTGGTGGCGGACCAATTCGAAGGGCGGCAGCGCCTGCATGAGCCCTGCATGGGCAATCTGGTGCTGTTCGAGTTGCGCGCAGACGGCCCCGCGGCGCAGCCACTGGCGCGGGTCGTCCGCCGCGATCGGCTCGGCCGACACGGCTAAAAAGCTCGTCCCTTCGCCCCAGATCTGGACGTCGGCGGGAATGGCGGTGGATTTCCTGGCCATGGCGGCTTTTGGCGGGTTCTGCTGCTAGCGGATGTTGGAATTGGATAAGCGCATGTGGGTGCGTGGCGCGGCGAAAGCTCGACGGCGGCCAACAATCGGTTAGAACCGGCCCCTATGGCAAACATTTGGACCGGAAAAGGCAACCCCTACACCCGCAGTGAAGTTCTTGAGCGTCTCCACGACACGCTCGGCAAGGGGCAGGCGATCATTGCCGCCGGCGCGGGTACCGGCATCAGCGCGAAGTTCATCGAAAAGGGCGGCGCGGACCTGATCATTATCTACAATTCAGGGCGCTTCCGGATGATGGGCCACGGGTCGACGGCGGGCATGATGGCCTACGGCGACGCCAACGCGGTGGCCATGGAGATCGGCGAGTACGAGGTGCTTCCGGTCGTCGAGGAGGTTCCCGTGATCTGTGGTGTGCACGCCACGGACCCGCGCCGGCGCATGTGGCACTGGCTGGGCCAGGTCAAGGACATGGGCTTCTCCGGGGTCAACAACTTCCCGACCCACACGATCATCGATGGCCACTTCCGCGGCGTGCTCGAGGAGACCGGCATGAGCGTCAAGAAGGAGTACGACATGGTCAATCTGGCCCGGCGCATGGACATGTTCAGCATTGTCTACGTCGGCTCGCCAGAGGAGGCCAAGCACATGGCCGAGTCCGGTGCGGACGCCATCATTGCCCACGTCGGCACCACGGTTGGCGGGTCTATCGGGGTGACCAACGCGGTTGTTAGCTGGGAGGACACCATCAAGCGCACCCAGGACATCATCGATGCGGGCAAGTCGGTGCGCGACGACATCCTCTACCTCTGCCACGGCGGCCCGATCAATACGCCCGAGGACGCCGACCGGGTCATCAGCGCAACGGATTGCGTCGGATTTGTTGGGGCCTCGAGCCTCGAGCGCATGGGCGTGGAGGACTCGCTGACCAAGTTGACGCGCGAGTTCAAGGCGATCACCCTGAAGCGCTAGTCGTTCCGCTCCAATGGCCACCATTGCTGTCCTCGGAACCCTCGACACCAAGGGGGAGGAGCACGCCTTTGTCGCTGAGAGGATCCGGGCCCGCGGCCACCGCACCCTGCTGATAGACGTCGGCAGTGGCGCTCCCGCAGCGGTTGCGCCGGACATTTCGCGCGAGGAGGTGGCCGCGGCCATTGGCCTCGATCTGGCGGCGCTGGTGGCGCGGCGTGACCGCGGCGAATGTGTCACGGCGATGTCGCAAGGCGCGCCAGTCCTGTTAGCGCGCCTGGTTCAGCAAGGGGCCATCCAAGGGGTGATCTCGCTGGGTGGCGGCGGTGGCACGGCGATCGGCACGGCTGCGATGCGGGCGTTGCCGCTGGGTTTCCCCAAGCTGATGGTTTCAACCTTGGCGGCGGGCAACACGGCGCCCTACCTCGGCACCAAGGACATTGTCATGATGCCAAGCATTGCCGACGTAGCCGGTCTCAATCGGCTTTCACGGCTCATCTTCAGCCGCGCGGCGGGTGCGATTTGTGGCATGGTGGAAGCTGAGTTGCCGCAAGCCGACGAGCGACCGCTGGTCGTGGCGAGCATGTTTGGCAACACGACGGCCTGCGTCACCGAGGCCCAGCGGATTCTCCAGGACGCCGGTTACGAGGTGCTTGTCTTTGCCGCCACCGGTACCGGCGGTCGCGCCATGGAAACCCTCATCGAGAGCGGCATGGTCGCTGGCGTCCTTGACCTGACCACCACTGAGTGGGCCGACGAGTTTGTCGGCGGGGTGCTGGGCGCCGGGCCCGAGCGCATGGATGCGGCGGCACGCGCACGAGTGCCCACGGTGGTCGCTCCGGGCTGCCTTGACATGGTTAACTTTGGCGGGCGCGAGTCGGTGCCGGCCAAGTTTGCGGGGCGCCTCTTCTATCAGCACAACCCGCAGGTGACGCTCATGCGCACCTCCGCGGAGGAGTCCGGGCAGATTGGCCGCATCATCGCCGAGAAGGTGAACGCATATCAGGCTCCCGCAGCTGTGATGATTCCCCAACAGGGGGTTAGTGCACTGGGGGCTCCGGGCGGTGCGTTCCATGACGTGGCGGCTGACCAAGCATTGTTCGCCGCGCTGCAGGCCTACTCGCGGGTTCCCGTCGAGACCCTCGATGAGCCGATCAACAGCCCGGCCTTCGCCCGCGCCTGCGCCGAGAAACTCCTCACCTTGATGGCCGGCAAACCCTGAGATTCTGTCCTATTTCACGAGAAAGATGGTTCCATCGATCCGTATTCCGAACTAAGCTCGCAGGCTCCGGCCCGGGGCCTCGTCCCTTTCCTATCCAATCAATACCATGATCAAGCGATTAACTGTTATCATCTCCGTCGCCCTTGCGGCGCTTGCGGGCGCGGCGCCGCTGCGCGTCGTTGTTGTAAGCGATGTGGAGGCCGTGCGCACCCAGTATGGGGAGATCCTCAAGAAGGCGGGCGCCCAGGTTGGCCTGGCCGAGGTGCCGACCGTCGCGATGTTGGACAAGGCTGACGCGGTGCTGCTGCACGGCCGTAGCTTCAAGGCCTTGCCTGATGAAGCGGCCAAGGCGCTAAGCGCTTTTGCCGCGCGCGGCGGCGGCATCGTCGCGATCAACGGCGGGATTGCCGCTGGCGATGCGGCTTGGGGGCGCAGCTTGTTGGGCGGTGGTTGGGATCCGGCCAAGAGTGGGAAGTTCAGCAGCTTGATGATGCTTTACGTCACGCCTAACAGCAGCCCGATTGTCTCGGGGGCCTCCTCGTTCGACATCACCGATGACACCATCTACGACCTGGACCTCGCGGAGAAGCTCACCGTGCTGGGCACGGCTTTCACCTCCAAAGGGCGCGAGGGCAAGGGCGGCAAGGATGGCAAAGATGGCGAGCGCGCGTCGATCTACGACATCCAGCCGCAGATGTGGACCTTCGAGAGCGATAAGCACCGTGCGGCAGTGCTGCTGCCCGGCGCGGACGAGACGCTCGCCCACGCGAGCATGCGCACCTTTATCCTGCGCTCGCTCGCGTGGACAGCGAAGCGCGAGAAGATGGACGAACTCGTCACGCCCGCTGACATCGTTGACCTGCGTTACCCTGCCGGTGGACCGATGCGCGCGGCCAAGGCGATCCAACAATTCCAGATGCAGCCAGGCTTTACCGCCACGGTCATCGCCGAGGAACCGCTGATCAACAAACCGATCGCCATCCAGTGGGATGCTAAAGGGCAGTTGTGGGTGGCTGAGACGCCGGAGTACCCTAACGGTCGGCGCCCACTCGTCTCCGAGCCATGGAAGGAGACCGGCGTGCTTGAGCCCGGACAATACGACCGCCCGGGTCGCGATCGGATCTGTCGTCTTGTTGACACTAACGGCGACGGCCAAATGGACAGCAAGGTGGTTTTCTACGAAGGCCTTGAGCTGGTCACAGGCTTCCAGGTCTATGGCGACGGCGTCATCGTGGTTGCCCAGCCTAACATCGTCTACCTGGCTGACACGGACGGGGACGGCAAAGCGGACTTGGAGAAGCCGCTGTTCGGGGGCTTCACCCCGGGGGACACGCACTTCGTGACGAACAACTTCATCCTAGCCCCCGACGGCTGGATTTACGCGAGCACGGGGAGCGGCGCGGGTGCTCGCGATCCACAGACCAAGAAGGATGTGGCGAAGATTTCCCCCGGAGTTTTTCGCTTTCGCCCGGACGGGTCTGCCATTGAGCAGGTGGCCTCGCAGGGAGGCAACACGTTTGGCTGTGAGGTGACGAGCGACATGGAGATTTTCCATGGCAAGGCAACCAGTGGCCAACCGGTGCAGCACGTGGTACTTCCTGAGTGGGTGATTGCCAAGGCTCCGGGCTTTGACGTGCGCAGCATGAACTCGGTCAACCCCGGCCGCACGGTGGCCCGGGCTGACTTGCCGAAGCGCGCGCCGATCATGCAGATTGACCAGGTGGGCCGTTACAGCGCGGCGTGCTCGGTGCCCGTCTATGAGGGCGGCGCTTGGCCCGAGGAATACAATGGCACGATCTTCATGACCGAGCCGATCCTCGACATCATCCACCACGAGCGCATGGTGCCAAAGGGCGCCTCGCTTGAGGGCAAGCTGGTGCTCGAGAATAAGGAATGGCTGCGCTCCACCGACTATTGGTTCTCGCCCATCACGGTGACCTTTGGTCCCGACGGCGCAATGTATGTTTTGGACTTCTATACCCCGGTGGTCACCCACAACGACACCCGCGGCCCGAAGCACAGCAAGTCGGGCGGTTCGGTGCGTCCTGACCGAGACCACTATTTTGGCCGGATCTATCGAATTCAACACGAGTCGGCGCCGAAGACGCCTTTCCCGGACATGACCAAGATGGATGGCCCGGGATTGGTCGCGACCTTCAAGAATGCTAACCGTTTGATCCGCTCCACCGCGTTGCGCTTGCTCATGGAGAAGCAAGTGGCGCTGAGCACCGCGGCGTTGCCCGCGCTGCAGACGATGGCCGCGGGCGAGAAGATGACCGCTGCACGGATCCAGGCGCTCTGGGCGCTGCAGCGCTTCGGCCACCTCGACGCTCCAACATTTGCCAAGGCGGCGGCGTCCGAGGATGCAAGCGTGCGCAAGAACGCCATGCTCATCGCCGAGGCTGGGGCGCGTGAACTCACTGCCGAGCAAACCAAGGCGGCCCTGGCCGATTCGGACGAACGAGTCCGTCTGGCGGCGCTGCGCGCGCTTGGTGCCTCGCCGCTGAGCAACGCCAACGCCGCTGTGTTAGGATCCAGCCTTGCCTCATTGAACAACCCGTGGGCCGAGGTGGCCGCCGCGGCGGCAGCCTCCTCGAATCCAACCGGGCTGCTGGAGGGAATGCTCGCCGCACAGGGGACGGGAAGTTCCGGGCCGCTGCGCAATGTCGCGAAATCATTGGCCACTTCGGTGGCGCGCGCCGGCAAGGCCGCCGACATCACCCGCCTGCTCAAGGCTGCCGCCGCATCCAAGGACGCGGCGCTTGCTGCCATGGTTGTCCAGCAACTCAGCGCCAACCCGGTTGCCAGTCCCGATACGGCGCTGGTCGCGGCGGTCAAAGCCTTGTTAGCTTCGCCGAACCGCGACTTGGCGGCTGCAGCGTTGCCGCTCGCCGCGGGCATGGATGGGGTGAAGGATGAGATGGCAAAGACCTCCGCCGAGCTTGCGCCACTGGCCCAGGACGCGAGTGCTCCGCTGGAGCGTCGGGTGGCCGCCGTGCGTTCCCTCGTCGCGGCGCGCGGAGCCAATCCTGCGGTCCTTCGCGGCATGGCTGCCTGGCTGCCGGATGCCAAGCCTGCCGCTTTCCGTAAGGAGTTAATCAGCGCCCTTGCCGCGACCGGGGATCCGGTTGTTGGGGAGGCGCTGGTAAACAACTATGCAAGCTTCGACACCGACCAGCGCACGATCGCATTTGATGCCATCGTTGGCCGTGCCGAGTGGTGCGCCCTGTGGCTTGATGCCATGGACAAGGGTAAGCTTGCCGCCAATCTGCTCGATCAGCGCGGAGTCTCGCGCCTAACAGCCCATCCGGACGTCGCCACCGCCACGCGGGCGAAGGCGCTGTTTGGGCGCATGGCTGGGGGCGGCAGCAGCAGCTCGAAGGCGAAGATCATCGCTGATCTGTTGCCGGCAGTGAACAAGCCGGGCGACGCAGCCAAAGGCAAGGCAACCTTCACTGCGGCTTGCATGGTGTGCCATCAGTTCCAAGGTGCGGGCCAGCAGTTTGGCCCGAGCCTTGACGGGATGGGATCCCACCCCGCCAGCGACTTGCTAACGCACATCGTCGATCCGTCTCTGGTTGTTGATGATGAGCACCGCACCTGGAACATCACGATGAAGGATGGCACCCAGTATTCGGGCTTGATCGGGTCTGAGAACCAAACGCGGATCCAGCTCAAGCAGCCCGGCGGTGCGGTTCTCGATCTGAAGCCAGGCGATGTCGCGACCCGCAAGAAGGCTGACAACTCGCTCATGCCTGAAGGATTCGAGGCTCTCGGCGCGGATGCCCTGCGCGACCTCATCGCCTACCTCCGCAGCGGTGACAGCAAAAAGTAGCAGCCCGCAAGCAAGAAACTAAGCTCTCAAAAGCCCCCGCCGGACTGCCGGCGGGGGCTTTTCGTTGG
>JBILQA010000288.1:0-3869 GCA_044373535.1 Akkermansiaceae bacterium
ACGCGTTTCTTCGTTGACCCGAACCTGCAGACCGCGCGCAACAACGCCTTGTCAGACGCCACCGACCGGGCTGCCGAGGCGATGGTGTCGCGCCTGGCCAACGGTTGGTAGCCCCCTTGCCCTGCCGCCATGTCCGAGTCATCCGGCCAGATTTTTTTTGTGGCCACGCCGATAGGCAACCGCGAGGACATCACGCGGCGGGCCATCGAGACGCTGAGCGCGGCGGACGTCATCGCCTGTGAGGACACGCGCCACTCGCGGCCGCTGCTGGACCACCTGGGAATCCACAAGCCGCTGGTCTCGCTCCACGAGCACAACGAGGCACGGCGCTCGGCGGAACTCGTCGAGCGGGCGAAAAATGGCGAGAAAATCGCCATGATCTCCGACGCCGGCATGCCGGCAATCTCGGACCCGGGCTATCGCCTGCTACAGGCCTGCCTGGCTGCCGGGGTCTCTTACACGGTGCTGCCGGGGCCCTCGGCGGTGCTCACTGCGCTGGTCGGCTCGGGTTTCCCGACCCACGCGTTCTTCTTTGGTGGATTCCTGCCGCTCAAGAAGGGTAAGCGCCGCAGCGCCCTGCAGGCTGGCCTCTCGGCCGAGCACACCTCGCTGTATTTCGAGAGCCCCCACCGGCTGCTCTCAACCCTTGAGATCCTAGCGGAGCTCGACCCCGCGGCGATCGCCTGCGTGGCGCGCGAGCTAACCAAGAAGTTTGAGACCTATCACCGCGGCAGCGCGGCGGACTTGTTAGCCCATTTCCGTGCCCATCCGCCGAAGGGCGAGATTGTGTTTTTGCTGCCCGCCCGCTGACTTGCCACCACCGATGCTCGCCTTCTCGACTTGTTGGAACAACGCGCGCCACACCGAGGGCGAGGCGATGATCGAGGAAATCCTCGAGCTAGGGTTCTCCAACATCGAGCTCAGCCACGGGATGACCATCACCAAGCTTCCGGGCCTCAAGCGCGCGTTTTCTAACGGCGGGTTTGTCTGCTCCGGGGTGCACAACTACTTCCCCTCACCCGTCGAGGTGATGATCGACGCGCCCGACGCCTACGAGTTCACCTCGCACCGGCCCTACGAACGCCAGCGCGCTCTGGAGATGACGCGCAAGACGCTCGATCTGGCTGCCGAGTTCGGCGCGCGCTACGTCGTGCTGCACATGGGCTCGGTGCCGATGGCGCCGCAGAAGTGGACGCGGCGGCTCACCGGAATGGTTAGGGATGGCCAGCAGCACAGCGCCAAGTTCGTTGCCGCCAAGCTGGCATTCATCAAGAAGCGCGAGAAGCTCTCGCCGCTCTACTATCACCGCGCCCTGACGGCCTTGGAGGAGATCGCCAAGCATGCCGAGGCAGTTGGCGTGCCGGTGGCCGTGGAAAGCCGCTCGCGCTACGAGGACGTGCCCAGCGAGCGCGAGATGGTGGCCCTGCAGGAGCACTTCAGGGACAACCGCTGGGTTGGCTACTGGCACGATTTCGGCCACGTCGAGCTCAAGCACAACTTGGGGCTGCTAGACCATGGGGCGTGGCTCGCGGGGATGGCCGGCCACCTGCTAGGCGGGCACATCCACGACGTCGAGTGGCCCGAGCGGGACCACCGGGTACCCTTCACGGGGACGCTGGACTTCCCACCGCTGGTGGCGAACTTTGCCCCCGAGGCGCCGATCGTCTGGGAGCTGAGCCCCTCGCGCAAGGCCGAGGAGATCCGTACGGCGCTCGACGTGTGGGACCGGGTGTTTCCTGCAAGAGCTTCAAACAGGAGCTTGCGCGGGGCGGATTGATTGCTAGGTTTTTCCCACCATGCGCCGAATTCTGCTAGCCGTTGCCCTGTTAGTCACCGCGCCGCTTGGCGCGCAAGCCGCGCCGAGCTTGGAAAAAGTTGCCGACGGGTTCACCCGGCCGGTGTGGGTGGGAGCGGCGCCCAACGACACGAAACACCTGTGGGTCATCGAGCAGGCCGGGGCGATTTGGGTGATTGACCGCAAGACTGGTGAGCGCAAGGGCAGCTTCCTGGACATCACGCCGCAGGTGACGCGCGATGGCAACGAGGAGGGCCTGTTAGGCCTGGCGTTTGCGCCGGACTACGCCAAGAGCGGGCAGTTTTATATTAATTACGTCAACAAGGGTGAGAGCCGCACGACGCGGATTTCGCGCTTCAAGGTGAGCGCGGACCCGCTCAAGGCGGACGCGGCAAGCGAGGAGATCCTCATGAGCATCCGCCAGCCGCACAACAACCACAACGGTGGTTGGCTGGGCTTTGGCCCGGATGGGATGCTCTACGTCGGGATGGGTGACGGCGGCAGCGGCCATGATCCCGCCGACAACGGGCAGAGCATGAAGACCCACCTTGGCAAGATCCTGCGCATCGATGTCTCCGGGGCGAAGGGCTACGAGGTGCCCAAGGACAATCCGTTCAAGGGCTCGAAGTTGCCTGAAGTCTGGGCGATCGGGGTGCGCAACCCGTGGCGCTGCTCGTTTGACCGCAAGACCGGGGATTTCTGGATGGGCGACGTGGGGCAAAACACGACGGAGGAAATCAACTTCATGCCTGCGGGCAAGGGCGCGGGCGCCAACTACGGCTGGCGCCTGCGGGAAGGCAGCGAGGCGACACCCACGGCCAATGTCGGGGGTGACAAGCCAAGCGGCTGCATCGATCCCGTCTACGAATACAAGCACAACGGCGGGGAGACCGGCGGCGTCTCGGTCACCGGCGGGTTTGTTTATCGCGGGCCGTTCAAGGAGTTGGACGGGATGTACTTTTTCGCTGACTACGCCCGCGGGCGGCTCTGGAGCCTGACGCGCCAGGGTGAGAAGTTCACCTTTGCCAACCACGCGCTCGATGATGTGCCCACGGGCAAGCGCGGGATCGGTGCGATCACGTCTTTTGGCGAGGATCCCGAGGGCGGGCTCTACCTGGTTGAACAGGGCGGTTCGGTTTACCGCATCATCGCGAAATAGTTGCAAGGTGGGGCGGCGCTGCTAGCCTGCGCAGCGATGCGTCTGAAACACCTCCTCTTTGTTGGCATTCTCCTAGGGTCAATCGATTGCCACGCCGCCCCGGCGCTTGAGCGGGTCGCCGCGGATCTTGAGCGGCCGGTCTGGGTGGGCGCTCCGGGGAATGACTCGGCCCACCTGTGGGTCGTCGAGCAGGCCGGCAAAGTCTGGATCCTCGACCGGAAATCCGGGGTCAAAATCGAAGAGCCCTTCCTGGACCTCAGCGAGACGGTCAGCCGTGAGGACAATGAGGAAGGGCTTCTGGGGCTGGCCTTCGCGCCGGACTACGCCAAGAGCGGCCGGTTCTACGTCAACTATGTCGACAAGGAGCGTACCACGCGAATCGTGCGCTTCAAGGTAAGCTCGGATCCCCTCAAGGCGAACCCGGAGAACGCGGAGATTCTCCTCAGCATCAAACAACCGTTTGGAAACCACAACGGCGGGTGGATCGGCTTTGGCCCGGATGGGTTCCTCTACGTCGGCATGGGCGACGGCGGCAGCGGCAACGACCCGAAAAAGGCCGGCCAGGACATGGACACCCTGCTGGCCAAGATGTTGCGCATCGATGTGGCGCCCGCCAAAGGCTACGCTATCCCCAAGGATAATCCGTTCAAGGACAGCAAGCACCCTGAGATCTGGGCGATCGGCCTGCGCAACCCGTGGCGCTGCTCGTTTGACCGCAAGACTGGTGACCTGTGGATCGGCGACGTTGGCCAGAACACTCTGGAGGAGATCGACTTCCTGCCCGCCGGCACGGGCGCCGGGGCGAACTTTGGCTGGTCGCTGCGCGAGGGCAACATCGCCACGCCGGCCGAAGGCGTCGGCGGCGACAAGCCCGCGGGCAATGTCGAGCCGATCTATGTCTACAAGCACGGCGGC